>CAMVIN010000001.1 GCA_947167565.1 uncultured Clostridia bacterium
GGCGTTACAGTAGAAGACTGATCACTGTAGACTCAACACATAAGAAAATCGTACGTTATCTAATGGTGGGAGGAAACTTTCCGCTAACTGAAACTGCGTATAAGCGTTTTGGTATTACCACTTTATAGGAGGATAAATAATGAAACACGGCAAGAAGTATAATGATAGTGTAAAGACTATCGAAGCTGATAAATTTTATGATTCCGCAGAAGCTCTCGACTTAGTATGCAAGAATGCAAAGGCTAAGTTTGATGAGACTGTTGAAGTTCATGTACGTCTCGGCGTTGACTCAAGACATGCTGACCAGCAGGTTCGTGGTGCTGTTGTACTTCCGAACGGTACTGGTAAGAAGGTTAGAGTATGCGTATTCTGTAAGGAAGACAAGTACGAAGCAGCTAAGGGTGCTGGCGCTGAATATGTAGGCGGTCAGGATCTCGTTGACAAGATCGTTAAGGAAAACTGGATGGATTTCGACGTAGTTATCGCATCACCAGACATGATGGGTCTCGTTGGTCGTCTCGGTAAGGTTCTCGGCCCAAGAGGTCTCATGCCAAACCCGAAGGCTGGTACGGTTACACCGGATGTTACAAAGGCTGTTAATGATATTAAAGCAGGTAAGATTGAGTATCGTCTGGACAAGGCGAATATTATTCACTGCCCGGTTGGGAAAGCATCCTTTACTGAGCAGCAGTTGGCAGAGAATTTTACAACATTGATGGAAGCTATTATTAAGGCAAAACCATCAAGTGCTAAGGGAACTTATCTTAAGAGCATTTCCATCAGCAATACAATGGGACCTGGTATTAAGGTAAATCCTCAGAAGGTAACAGAGTAAATTTTCTGATTGACAAGATGTGTAATTTGTGTTACACTGACAAAAGTTTATAACTGCCGTAGACAGCAGGTGTCGGTTTGACGACGTAAGCATTGCGCCTGCCGAGGAAGATTGTGAAACATGATTTGATGATTCCCTGTCTGCGTGCGCGCAGGCAGGTTTTTTATTTCAATCTCCTTTCGAGGCATGATTATGATTGTGCCCGGTATGTTATATAGAATTTTTTAAGGAGGTAAATATCTCATGGCTAAGGTCGAATTGAAAGCACCGGTCATTGACGAGATCAAAGGCTATGCGTCAGATGCCAAATCAGCAGTTCTGGTTGATTACCGTGGACTTACGGTAGAGCAGGACACGAAACTTCGTAAAGAGTTGAGAGAGGCTGGCGTTGTATACAAAGTATACAAGAACACGATGATGCATCTCGCTTTTGAGGGTACGGACTATGCTCAGCTTGACAAGCATTTGGAGGGACCAACAGCGATTGCGTTCGGTATTGAAGATGAGACTGCTCCGGCAAGAATCTTGAATGATTTTGCAAAGCAGGCAGATGCGCTTCAGTTTAAAGCTGCTGTTGTGGATGGAACTTATTATGATGAGGCAGGAGTTAAAGTTCTTGCTACAATCCCATCAAAGGATGTTCTTATTTCCAAATTGCTCGGAAGTTTGCAGTCACCGATTACCAATCTCGCTCGTGTGCTTAAGCAGATTGCCGAGAAAGATGGCGAGGCTGTAGAGGCTCCAGCAGAGGAAGCAGCTGCTGAGACTCCGGCAGAAGAGGCAGCACCGGCAGAGGCAGCAGAGTAATTAGTTTTTTTGAAAAGTAAGATTTAAAATTAAATGGAGGAAATTAAAATGACGACACAGGAATTTATCGACGCTATCAAAGAGATGAGCGTAATGGAATTGAATGATTTAGTAAAAGCATGTGAAGAAGAGTTCGGCGTTTCTGCAGCAGCAGGTGTTGTAGTTGCAGCAGCAGGCGGTGACGGAGCAGGCGCAGCTGAGGAGAAAGACGAATTTGACGTAGAGTTGACCGAAGTTGGCAGCGCTAAAGTTAAGGTTATCAAGGTTGTCCGCGAAGTGACAGGTCTTGGCCTCAAGGAAGCTAAGGAAGTTGTTGACGGAGCTCCTAAAATTGTTAAAGAGGGTGCCAGCAAAGAAGAAGCTAACGAGATCAAAGAGAAACTCGAGGCTGAGGGTGCTAAGGTTACTCTTAAATAATCATAGGCATTTTTTCTGTGAGCATGATAAAAGGGCATTTGCTGTGAAGGCAGGTGCTCTTTTTTTATATTTGCAAAGGAATCTTAAGATTATTTTAAGGTTATCGTGATATACTCCGAATGTAGCGATGGCAAAAGGCTCTGTAGCTTTTTTTGAGAAGGAGGTATCTTACATGAAGTACAGAATCGTGGCGGCGGTGACAGCGACGGCACTGGCAGTAGGATTTACGCCGATTGCAGGAAATGTCAATCAGGCAGAGGCAAAGACTGTCAGTAAGAAAGGCTATACGCTGTCAAAAAGCGCGGGAACATATTCCAAAACGATTAAAGTCAAACTAAAGGTGAAAAAAGGATATAAAGTATATTATTCGACAAATGGAAAATTCAAATTAAAAAAAGTGGTAAAGAGTAAAAAGAGCAAGATATTTACTATTAAGAAGACGAAAACACTTTATGTTTATGTTGTTAAGAAGAATAAAAAAGTGACAGCAAAACTTTTAAAGAAAAGTGCAACAAAGAAAAAAGCGGCAAAGTATAAATACACAATAAAGCAGACAACATCGACGTCGGACAGCAGCTCTGCAACAACTGCGACGGCTACGCCGGCATCAACAGATGGGACTTCTGACGGTAATTCCGCAAATAACAATTCTTCAAATCAGAGTACGACTAATGTGCAGATGAGCGAGTCGGCGAAAGAAGTTCAGAACTCGATTGATTCTATGACCGGCAGTGTAGAAAAAGTGACTGCTGCAGAGAAAGTCAATGCGGTTACGGCACAGGAGATTGAGGCGGCAGGTACAAATACTTTGGAATCCGGAACAACAGATGAACCTACAGCGGTTGAGATTAAGAGTGCGGGAACTTATGTATATACCGGTGGAACAGAGAGTGAACCTCTTAAAAACGTGCAGTTTACTATTACCAAAAAGGCTGTTGGAGATGTGAATCTCGTTTTTGATAATCTCTATATTGATAACAGCGAACTCAACAATGATACTTCGGTTGTTACAGTAAAGAGTCATATGGATGAAGTCACAACAACAGGAAGTGATGGAGCAGAGCAGACGGAAGAAGTATATAATGCAGAAAAAGCAGCTAATGTTATTGTGACGATAAAGGGTAATTCTACTTTAGTGGGCAATGGCTCATTCACTAAGGCAAGTAAAGTTGCTGCTGTTGTCTCGGCAAAATCAGCAGTGAATCTTGCGTTTGTAGCATATGATAGCTCATCCAGTCTGAATATAAAAGATGGAATGCTTGATAATTCCTCTCTCGATTTTGGAGATGAAGATCCGGCTGATGGAATTGCAGCAAAAGGAAGTGTGTCTTTCCAGAGTGGAACTTATACGATTCGTGCGAATGGTGATAGCATTAAGGGAACCGGCGAGTACACGTTGGATAGCGATGGCGATCGTGTTGCAGATAAAGAAGGCGGGGACGGCGTATTGATTAGTGGCGGAACGTTTGATCTGAATTCTGCAATGGCCTCAGCGTTGAAGTCTAAGAGTGGTAATGTTGCTATTTATGGCGGAACGGTTAAAATCAACGGGACAGGAGAAGACGGAATAAAATCCTCGAATTATGGTGTAAACATCGGCGGCGGAACAATTACGATTGACAAATGTTACGGGGATGGTATTCAGGGCGAGACAGTCTACATCTCGGAGGATATAGCAAAAACAAAGCTTTCAATCAAAACCTATTATGCAAATGCATCGGCTAAAAATCCGGCAGGAAAGAGTAAGACAGAGACACAGACCGGAAGTGTAACAACAGTAAAAAATGATACTGGTAGCCAGAAGGGCATTAAGGCAGGGACAAAAGCCTGCACATATACTTATCAAACAGTTGAGGATGGTTCAGATAATGTGGCCAATCAGAAGTATTCACAGGAGGCGTCCGGTGGCCTTGTTATCACGGGTGGAACGATTGATGTAGACACTACAAACACCGGAATTAAATATAACGGTGGCTCGAGTGGCGGAATGGGAGGAGGTTCCCAGACAGAATATGGTTCTCCGTCTGAGGCAATTAAGAGTAATAACACGACATTGATCAGCGGCGGAACAATAACTATTAACTCATCTGGAAATGGTATTGAGAGTGCCAATGAGATTGCGATTATTGATAAGGCAGATATTTCAATCGAGCAGGCGTATGAGGGAATTGAGTCAGAGCTGATTGAGGTAGGAAAAACTTCCAATTCTACATCAGAACCAGTAATATATGCGTACACGAATGACGATGGGTTCAACGCTTCAGGGGGTACAGTTGATTATGTCTATACAGATGAGACGGAACTTGCTTATACGAAGACGAAGACATCGACGGCAAACAGCGCACTTTATGTGACGGCGGGGAAAGTAACTGTGGAAATTGCAGACGAAATTACACATACCTACAGTCTTGCAAATGTAAATTATAGTGCCGGCGGTGATGGCTTGGATAGCAATGGAAGTCTGTATCTTCTGGGAGGAACGATTGTGGTGATTGGACCTTCGAGCGGCGGTAACGGAGTGTTTGATAAAGGTGATGGAAATTATACCTTTGAGATAGGCGCTGGAGCAACAGTTTTAGGTTGTGGAACAAGTGATATGCCGGAAAATCCAACGATTCTGGGGCAGTCACTGGTAACTTATAGTGTCTCCAATCTTACAGCAGGTAACTCGTTTGCAATCAAGGATGGCAGCAGTGTTATGGCAGCGCTTCCGGCAACGAAAAAAATCAGTTATATTTTGTATTCTTCGCCAAAACTGGTAAATGGAACCAGTTACAGTTTGTATACCGGCGGTTCGGTTAGCGGAACGGCAGTGAACAAATTGTACAGTGCTTACACCGGAGGAACATCAGCGATGACAGCAACTGCAAGTGCAACGGTGACGAATTCAGCACAGCAAGGGCCTGGCGGCCAGCAGGGACCCGGCGGTCAAGGTGGTTTTGGAGGCTTCTGACAATTAATTATAGGCAAAACTTTATTTCATATATAACATTCCCCTAATAGATTTTATCTAGTAAAAAGACAGAACTACAACGGATAGAAGTTGTGGTTCTGTCTTTTTTTGCGATTGGGAGGCTTCGCAGATTGTTTATGGAACAAAAAGTAAAAAGAAAATTTTTCTAAAATAATAAAATTTATTGTTGACATACCTTGAAAAATTTGGTAGACTGGAAAATGCACTATTGTGGTATGGTAGGCGCAGTGGCTCTACACCTATAAAGAATATCACAATTTTGTAGAAAAGACAAGGAGTGAAATCATCAATGGAGAAAAACAGAATACGTCCTGTCCGTGTCGGAAAAGGCGTCAGAATGAGTTACTCAAAACAGAGAGAAGTATTGGAGATGCCGAACCTGATTGAGGTTCAGACAGATTCATACAAATGGTTTCTCGAAGAGGGCTTGAATGAAGTTCTTCGCGATATTTCGCCTATCGCGGATTATAATGGTAATTTAAGTCTGGAATTTGTCAGTTTTGAATTGTGCAAAGACGATGTGAAGTATTCCATCGAGGAGTGCAAGGAGAGAGACGCAACATATGCTGCTCCTCTCAAGGTAAAAGTAAGGCTCCACAACAACGAAACAGAAGAGATTAGTGAGCATGACATTTTTATGGGGGATTTACCGCTTATGACAGCTACAGGTACCTTTGTCATCAATGGTGCTGAGCGAGTGATTGTCAGCCAGTTGGTGCGCTCTCCGGGTATTTACTATGGAATTGCTCACGATAAAATAGGTAAAGAATTGTATTCTGCTACTGTCATACCTAACCGAGGTGCGTGGTTAGAGTATGAGACTGACTCCAATGATATTTTTTACGTTCGTGTAGATAGAAATAGAAAAGTTCCGATTACTGTGTTGATTCGTGCCCTGGGTGTGGGTACCAATCAGGAAATTTTGGACATGTTTGGTGAGGAACCGAAGATTTTGGCAAGTTTTGCAAAAGATCCTTCGGACAATTATCAGGATGGACTTTTGGAACTGTACAAGAAACTCCGTCCGGGCGAGCCTTTGGCTGTGGACAGTGCGGAGAATTTGATTAACAGCATGTTCTTTGATGTGAGACGTTACGATTTGGCGAAGGTCGGACGTTACAAATTCAATAAAAAGCTTGCGTTCCGCAATCGTATTGCTGGGTTTACTCTGGCAGAGGATGTTATCAATACCGAGACAGGTGAGGTTGTCGCTGAGGCGGGAACCGTGTTGACAGAAGAGAAGGCAACAGAGATTCAGAATACGGCTGCTCCTTTTGTGTTACTGGAGACAGAAGAAGGTCGCGTAGAGAAAGTTCTTTCTAACCTGATGGTTGATTTGAATGCGTTTTTACCGAATGCGGATAAGAAAGAACTCGGAATTACCGAAGAAGTTTACTATCCTGTTTTGAAGCAGTTGATGGAAGAAAATGAAAATGAGGAGGAACTTTACGAAGCGATTCGCCGAAATGTTGCCCTCTTAATTCCAAAGCACATTACGAAGGAAGATATTTTTGCTTCTATTAACTATAATATGCATTTAGAGTACGGTATCGGAAATGATGACGACATTGATCATTTGGGTAACCGTCGTATTCGTGCTGTTGGAGAACTCCTCCAGAATCAGTATCGTATCGGTCTTTCGCGTATGGAACGTGTTGTTCGTGAGAGAATGACTACTCAGGATATTGAGGGGATTTCTGCACAGTCATTGATTAATATTAAGCCGGTGACGGCAGCAGTCAAGGAATTCTTTGGAAGTTCTCAGCTGTCGCAGTTTATGGATCAGAATAATCCGCTCAGTGAGTTGACGCATAAGAGACGTCTTTCCGCTCTTGGTCCGGGTGGTTTGTCTCGAGATCGTGCAGGATTTGAGGTGCGAGACGTACACTATTCCCACTACGGAAGAATGTGTCCGATTGAAACCCCTGAGGGACCGAATATCGGTTTGATTAACTCGCTGGCTTCCTATGCTCGGATTAACGAATATGGATTTGTGGAGGCACCTTACCGAAAGGTGGATAAAACAGATCCGAAGAATCCGCGGGTTACGGATGAGGTTGTCTACATGACGGCAGATGAGGAAGACCGTTATCATGTGGCGCAGGCGAATGAGCAGTTGGATGAAAACGGCTACTTTGTGCGAAAAGTAATTTCCGGTCGTTTCCGCGAGGAGACCTCGGAATTTGAGAAAAATAAAATTGACTATATGGATGTGTCACCGAAGATGGTATTTTCTGTGGCAACAGCCATGATTCCTTTCCTTGAAAATGATGATGCGAACCGTGCTCTCATGGGCTCGAACATGCAGCGTCAGGCAGTGCCGCTCCTTATGACAGAAGCTCCGGTTGTGGGAACAGGTATCGAGATGAAAGCGGCTGTCGATTCCGGCAACTGTGTCGTTGCTAAGGAAGGAGGCGTTGTTGAGCGCACCGAATCCAATCGTGTGACGATTCGTAAAGACGATGGAAATCTTGATGAATATAAGCTTTTGAAATTTGTTCGAAGCAATCAGGGAACTTGTATGAACCAGAGACCTGTTGTGTCAAAGGGCGAAAGAGTTGAGGCCGGACAGGTGATTGCAGACGGACCTTCTACATCAGGTGGTGAGATTGCGCTCGGAAAGAACCCGTTGATAGGATTCATGACCTGGGAAGGTTATAATTACGAGGATGCCGTTCTCCTGAGTGAGAGACTGGTACAGGAAGACGTGTATACATCTGTTCATATCAATGAATATGAGATTGATGCCCGCGATACCAAACTTGGACCGGAAGAGATTACAAGAGACGTCCCGGGTGTCGGTGATGATGCGCTTAAGGACTTGAATGAGCAAGGGGTTATCCGCATTGGTGCTGAGGTTCGTGCCGGTGATATTCTGGTCGGTAAAGTTACGCCAAAGGGTGAGACAGAGCTGACAGCAGAAGAGAGATTGCTTCGCGCGATTTTCGGCGAAAAGGCGAGAGAAGTTCGAGACACATCTCTCCGTGTTCCTCATGGTGAGTTTGGTATTGTAGTAGATGCTAAGGTATTTACCCGTGAAAATGGCGATGAATTGTCTCCGGGTGTCAATCAGACAGTGCGCATATATATTGCGCAGAAGAGAAAGATTCAGGTCGGTGATAAGATGGCCGGTCGTCATGGTAACAAGGGTGTCGTTTCCCGTGTGCTTCCGGTAGAGGATATGCCGTTCCTGCCGAATGGACGTCCGCTTGATATCGTGCTGAATCCGCTCGGTGTGCCGTCTCGTATGAATATCGGTCAGGTGTTGGAGATTCACCTCAGTCTGGCATCTAAGGTGCTCGGCTTCAATGTGGCGACACCTGTCTTTGATGGAGCCAATGAGATTGACATTATGGACACTCTGAAACTGGCAAATGATTATGTCAACACTCCACTTGAGGAGTTTGAAGAAAAATACAAAGATGTACTTGATCCGGAAGTGATGGAATATCTTCTGACCAATCAGGAATACCGCAAAGAGTGGGCGGGAGTGCCGATTAAGGAAGACGGAAAAGTTCAGCTCCGTGACGGTCGTACCGGAGAATTCTTTGACGGAGAAGTTACAATCGGTTTCATGCATTATTTGAAACTCCACCACTTGGTAGATGATAAGATCCATGCGCGTTCTACCGGTCCTTACTCACTCGTTACTCAGCAGCCTCTCGGTGGTAAAGCACAGTTTGGTGGTCAGCGTTTTGGTGAGATGGAGGTTTGGGCACTGGAGGCTTATGGTGCTGCCTATACTCTGCAGGAGATTTTGACCGTGAAGTCGGATGATGTTGTCGGACGTGTTAAGACGTATGAGGCAATTATCAAAGGGGATAACATTTCAGAGCCGGGTATTCCGGAGTCGTTCCGCGTTATGCTGAAAGAACTTCAGGCATTGGCTCTGGACGTTACGGTTCTTGATGAGGACGGCGAAGAAGTTCCAATGAATGAGACAATGGATGAGGCACCTTCTGAAAATGTTGCTGAGCTGATTAATGACAAGAACTTTGAACTTCAGCAGGAATCATTTGAAGAGGCAGGATACCGCGAGACAACGGTAGAAGGCTTGGATGATGACAGCAGCATTAGCGCAGATTGATAGAAAGGACGGTTACAATATATGCCACAGTTTGGTAATGATGTAGAAAAAGTATTCAACTATGATAAAATTCAGATTCGTCTGGCATCACCGGAGCGCATTCGTGAGTGGTCTCGCGGTGAGGTAAAGAAGCCGGAGACGATTAATTACCGTACCTTGAAACCGGAGAAAGATGGTCTCTACTGCGAGCGCATTTTCGGACCGAGTAAGGACTGGGAATGTCACTGCGGTAAGTACAAAAAGGTGCGTTATAAAGGCGTTGTCTGTGATCGATGTGGAGTTGAGGTTACAAAGGCGAGCGTTCGTCGTGAGCGTATGGGCCATATTGAACTGGCTGCGCCGGTGTCACATATTTGGTACTTCAAGGGAATTCCGAGCCGTATGGGATTGATTCTTGATATTTCGCCAAAAGTACTGGAAAAAGTACTGTATTTTGCTTCCTACATTGTTTTGGAATCTGACACACCGGAGATTCAGGTAAAACAGGTTCTTACAGAGCAGGAGTATCAGAAAGCACGAGAGACATTCGGAGATAGTTTTCGTGTTGGAATGGGTGCGGAATCCATTCAGGAACTTTTGCAGCGCATTGATTTAGAAGAAGAGGCAAAGACTCTGAAAGTAGAATTGAAGGAGTCCAGTGGACAGAAGCGTGCGCGCATTATTAAGAGACTTGAGGTAGTAGAAGCATTCCGTGAGTCAGGTAATCATCCGGACTGGATGGTGTTAACTGTGATTCCGGTTATTCCACCGGATTTACGTCCGATGGTTCAGTTAGATGGTGGACGTTTTGCCACCTCCGACTTGAATGATTTATATCGTCGTATTATTAACCGTAACAACCGTTTGAAAAGACTGCTGGAACTCGGTGCGCCGGATATTATCGTGCGCAACGAGAAGCGTATGCTTCAAGAGGCAGTGGACGCTCTGATTGACAACGGCCGCCGTGGTCGTCCGGTAACAGGACCGGGTAACCGTGCGCTGAAATCCCTCTCTGACTTGCTCAAAGGTAAGCAGGGACGTTTCCGTCAGAACCTTCTTGGTAAGCGTGTTGACTATTCCGGACGTTCGGTTATTGTCGTTGGACCGGAACTCAAAATTTATCAGTGCGGTCTGCCGAAAGAAATGGCAATCGAGTTGTTTAAACCGTTTGTTATGAAGGAATTGGCGGCAAATGGAACAGCTCACAATATAAAAAACGCGAAGAAAATGGTAGAGAGATTAGAGCCGGTTGTATGGGATATTCTCGAAGAAGTAATTCGTGAGCATCCGGTTATGCTGAACCGTGCCCCTACTCTTCACCGTCTCGGTATTCAGGCATTTGAACCGATTCTGGTAGAGGGTAAGGCAATTAAGCTCCATCCACTTGTATGTACTGCGTTCAATGCCGATTTCGACGGTGACCAGATGGCGGTTCATCTTCCGCTTTCTGTGGAGGCACAGGCTGAGTGTCGTTTCCTGTTGCTCTCGCCGAACAACCTTTTGAAACCTTCCGATGGTGGTGCTGTGGCAGTGCCTTCGCAGGATATGGTTCTCGGTATTTATTATCTCACACAGGAGAGACCGGGGGCAAAGGGTGAAGGAAAAGCATTTAAAGATATGAATGAGGCAATTACTGCCTATGAAAACCACGAGATTACTCTGCACGCCAAGGTGAAGATTCGCCGATATGGCGTGAATGATAAGGGTGAGACGGAATCTCGTGTGATAGAGTCTACTCTGGGACGTTTTATCTTTAATGAAATTATTGGTCAGGATCTCGGTTTCGTAGACCGCAGTAATCCGGATAATTTCCTTAAACTGGAAGTGGATTTCCATGTTGGAAAGAAGCAGCTCAAACAGATTTTGGAGAAATGTATCAATAACGAAGGAGCAATTAAGACGGCAGAGACATTAGATGCCATCAAGGCTCTCGGTTATAAATATTCGACGCGTGCAGCTATGACAGTTTCCATTTCTGATATGGTTGTACCGGAGACGAAGAAAACAATTATCAGCGATGCGGAGGACACCGTAGAGTTGATTGCGCAGAAATATCGCCGTGGTCTGTTGACGGAGGAAGAGCGTTATAAGTCTGTTGTTGAGACATGGTATGCGGCAGATAATAAATTGACTAATGCGTTGATGGATGGTCTTGACCGCTATAACAACATTTTCATGATGGCAGATTCCGGAGCCCGTGGTTCACAGGCACAGATTAAACAGCTTGCCGGTATGCGTGGTCTGATGGCAGATACATCGGGACGTACTATTGAATTGCCGATTAAGTCCAATTTCCGAGAGGGTCTGGACGTATTGGAGTACTTCATTTCGGCTCACGGTGCACGTAAAGGTTTGTCAGATACGGCTCTTCGTACGGCCGATTCCGGATATTTGACCAGACGACTTGTTGATGTATCGCAGGATTTGGTTATCCGCGAGCGTGATTGTTGGGCAGACAATGCGAAAAAGGGTGACATTCCGGGCATGTATATCTCAGCATTCATGGATGGGCGCGAGGTCATTGAAACATTAGAAGAGCGTATTACAGGACGATATTCCTGCGATACGATTTATGATGATGACGGTGAGATTATTGTAAAGGCAAATCACATGATTACGCCGAAGCGTGCTGCCCGCATTGTAAATACAAAAGCAATTATAGATGCCGGTGATAAGGCACAGGTGAAGATTCGTACCATTTTGACTTGTCAGTCTCATATCGGTATCTGTGCAAAATGTTATGGCTCGAACATGGCTACCAAAGAGCCGGTACAGGTTGGTGAAGCAGTTGGTATTATTGCTGCTCAGTCCATCGGTGAGCCGGGTACACAGCTTACCATGCGTACATTCCATACTGGTGGTGTTGCCGGTGATGCTATTACGCAGGGTCTTCCTCGTGTCGAGGAGTTGTTCGAGGCGAGAAAGCCAAAAGGACTTGCAATCATTTCTGAGTTTGCAGGAAAAGTACAGCTGCGCAATACAAAGAAAAAACGTGAAGTTGTAGTGACGGATAACGAGACAGGACAGAGCAAGGCATATCTGATTCCGTATGGCTCTCGTATTAAAGTGTTGGATGGACAGGAACTTGAGGCTGGCGATGAGCTGACCGAGGGTAGTGTTAATCCGCATGATATTTTGAAAATTAAAGGTGTTCGTGCCGTGCAGGATTATATGTTGCGTGAAGTACAGCGTGTATACCGCCTGCAGGGTGTAGAAATCAATGACAAGCATATTGAGGTTATTGTGCGCCAGATGTTGAAGAAGATTCGTATTGAATTTAATGGTGATTCGGATTTCCTTCCGGGTGTTCTTGTGGATTCGCTGGAATATCAGGATGTTGTAGAACGGTTGACAGAAGAAGGAAAAGAGCCACCAGAAGGAAAGCAGATTATCCTCGGTATTACCAAGGCTTCTCTTGCAACAAATTCGTTCCTGTCGGCTGCGTCCTTCCAGGAGACGACCAAAGTATTGACAGATGCTGCGATTAAAGGAAAAGTAGATCCGTTAGTTGGTTTGAAGGAAAATGTTATTATCGGTAAGCTTATTCCGGCAGGTACCGGTATGAAGCGTTACCGTAACATTGGAATTCACAGTGACTTAGTAGATAGCCTTGAACCACCGGTACCTGTAGTCGAGGAGGAAAAAACTGAGGATAATGAAGCAGAAGCAAGTGAAGATCAGGTAATAGATGACATTGAAGAAGTAACAGAAATTGAAGAAGATGTAAGCGAGGAAGAACTTGTTTTTGAGGAAGAATAATTTCTGACTTGACATTTCATGGTATCCCGTGATAAAATACCCTCAAATGGCGATGAAGGAAACGAATGCACGTCTATGCGTCAGAACGACAGGGAGAGTTGTCACAGACTGAGAGCAGCTCGCGGGGGCAGCAGGCAGGAGAACATTCCGGAGTCGGTAGACTGAATTTAGTAGGTCTACCCGGTGAACACCGTTATATGTGTAATGAGAGGGGATACGACGGGGTATCTCAACGCGGGTGGTACCGCGGGTTTATTTTGATACTGAATTTTCCCGTCCCAGAATCAGCAGATATGCTGTTCTGGGACTTTTTCTTTTTGGGGAAGAATGCATTGATCTGCTGAACAATTATTTAAAGGAGATGAGTGCAGTATGGAATATGTAACAGGGAAAACAGAGAAAGAGACGGTCACGGTGGAGCAGATTCTGTCAGGTGACTATGAGGGAAAAGAAGTTTGCGTTAATGGAGCCGTGCACACGATTCGGGACATGGGAGAAGTTGCATTTGTTGTTCTTCGCAGATACGATGGATTAGTTCAGACTGTTTATGAAGAGGGAACGGTAAATGTGCCATTAAAGGAATTACACGAGGAGGATGCGCTGGAGGTTCGAGGCGTAGTAGCACGGGAAGAACGTGCGCCGCAAGGGTTTGAAATCCGGCTGCGGGAAATTAAAATTCTATCCGAGCCGGAGGAGACTATGCCGATTGCCATCAATAAATGGAAGATGAGTGCTTCTCTGGAGACGCGATTAGATTTGCGTCCGCTCTCCCTTAGAAATGTTCGGGAACGTGCGAAATTCCGTATTCAGGAAGGCCTTGTGAGAGGATTTCGTGATTTTCTTTACAGACAGGATTTTACAGAGATTCATTCTCCGAAGATTGGTGCGAGAGGAGCAGAAGGCGGTGCAAACCTGTTTCGACTGGAATATTTTCATAAGCACGCAGTGCTGGCGCAAAGTCCCCAGTTCTACAAGCAGATGATGGTAGGCGTGTTTGATCGTGTATTTGAAGTGGCACCGGTTTTTCGTGCAGAGAAACATAACACCAAGCGACATCTGAATGAGTACACTTCAATGGATTTTGAAATGGGGTACATTGACAGTTTTCAAGACATTATGGAGATGGAGACAGGATTTCTTCAATACGCGATGGAGCTGCTGCAAAGAGAATATGAGAGAGAATTGTCGATTTTGAAGGTCGAACTTCCGAGGACAGATGAAATTCCGCAAGTAAGGTTTGACAGGGCAAAGGAACTTGTGGCAGAGAAATATCACCGGAAAATTCGCAACCCGTACGATTTGGAACCCGAAGAAGAGATGCTGATTGGAAAATACTTCAAAGAAGAGTGCGGTGCTGACTTTGTGTTTGTTACTCATTATCCATCCAAAAAGAGACCATTCTACGCGATGGATGATCCGGTGGATGAAAAATTCACATTAAGTTTTGATCTCTTATTTCATGGACTGGAAATTACGACAGGAGGTCAGCGCATACACGAGTATAAAGTGTTGGAGAAAAAACTTGCAGACCGCGGCATGTCTGATGAGGGAATGGAACAGTATATGTTGATTTTTAAACATGGAATGCCTCCGCATGGCGGGCTTGGAATTGGTCTGGAGCGCCTGACAATGCAGCTTCTGGGCGAAGAAAATGTAAGAGAGACGACTCTGTTTCCGAGGGATTTGAGCCGTCTGGAACCATAAAAAGATTTAGAACAGAAAGGACAGAGTACCATGGCAAATGTAATATCTGATGAGACGATTGAATATGTGGGGATTCTGGCAAAACTGGAACTCACAGAGGAGGAGAAGGAGCAGGCCAAAAAGGATATGGGGCGTATGCTGGATTATGTGGATAAATTAAATGAATTGGATACCGATGGTGTGGAGCCGATGTCTCATCTTTTTCCAATCAACAATGTGTTTCGGGAAGATGAGGTGGTAAATGGAGATGACCACGAAAATATGCTGTTAAATGCGCCGGAGAAGAAAGAAAACACCTATATGGTGCCGAAGACGTTTGCGTAGGAAAGGAGAAAACAGATGAGTGTGATGGATTTGACGGCAGTACAACTGGGTGAAAAAATAAAAAAAGGCGAGCTGACAGCAATGGATGCGGTAAAAGCGGCCTGCGACAGAATACAGGAAAAAGAAGAGATGATTCACAGTTTTGTGACGGTGTTGCCGGAAGAAGAAATTATGGAACGGGCGAGAGCCGTTCAGCGACGAATTGAGAAAGGGGAGTTTGCCGGACCGCTGGCGGGAGTGCCTGTAGCAATCAAAGACAATATGTGTACGGAGGGAATACTCACGACCTGCAGTTCCAAAATTCTTGAGAATTTTAAGCCGACCTACTCCGCGGAGGCTGTGCGGAATCTCGAACAGGCGGGGGCTATTATTGTCGGAAAGACTAACATGGACGAATTTGCGATGGGGAGCACAACGGAGACATCGGCGTTTGGTATCACGAGAAATCCGCATAACACGGATTATGTACCGGGTGGCTCCTCAGGCGGCTCCTGTGCAGCAGTGGCAGCAGGGGAGGTGCCATTTGCGCTTGGCTCAGATACGGGCGGCTCCATTCGGCAGCCGAGTTCTTTTTGTGGTGTGACCGGGATTAAACCAACTTATGGTACAGTATCCCGTTATGGACTGATTGCGTATGGTTCCTCACTTGACCAGATTGGGCCGGTTGCAAAGGATGTCACGGATTGTGCGACGATATTGGAGATTATTTCTTCTTATGACAAAAAGGACAGCACAAGTATGAAACGGGATGATATGGATGTTACCTCTGCGCTGATTCCTGATGTAAGGGGGATGAAAATCGGTATTCCAAGAGATTATTTTGGCGAGGGACTGGATGGTCAGGTGAGAAAATCTGTCGAGGATGCCATTCATGTTCTGGAAAAAGAGGGCGCAGAGATTGAGGAGTTTGATTTGAGTCTTGTGGAATACGCAATTCCCGCATATTATGTCATTGCCTGCGCAGAGGCAAGTTCTAATCTGTCCCGGTTTGACGGCGTGAAATACGGGTATCGGACGGAAAATTATGAGGGACTTCATAACATGTACAAAAAGACTCGGTCCGAAGGATTTGGGGCAGAGGTTAAGAGACGTATTATGCTTGGTTCGTTTGTTCTCAGCAGTGGCTATTATGACGCGTATTATCTGAAAGCTCTTCGAACCAAAGCGTTGATTAAACAGGCATTTGACCGGGCGTTTGAAAAATATGATGTCATCCTATCGCCGGCGGCGCCGACAACAGCTCCGAAAATTGGTGAGAGTCTCAGTGACCCGCTGAAGATGTATCTCGGAGATATTTATACAATTTCGGTGAACCTTGCCGGACTCCCCGGAATTGTCGTGCCGTGCGGCAGTGATGAGAAAGGACTTCCGATAGGGCTGCAGTTAATTGGAGATTGTTTTCAGGAGAAAAAAATTATTCGGGCAGCTTATACATTTGAACAGGTAGTGAAAGGGGGAAGAATGTGATGGCAAAGCAATATGAGACGGTAATAGGACTGGAAGTGCATGTTGAACTGGCAACAAAGACAAAAATATTTTGTGGCTGCTCCACAGAGTTTGGAGGTGCGCCTAACACGCATACCTGCCCCGTTTGTACCGGTATGCCCGGTTCACTCCCGGTGCTGAATAGACAGGTAGTAGAATATGCCATGGCGGTGGGACTTGCGCTAAACTGTGATATTAACCGATATTGTAAATTTGACCGCAAGAATTATTTTTATCCGGACAACCCGCAGAACTACCAGATTTCCCAATTGTATCTGCCAATTTGCATCAATGGAAGCGTAGAGATTGAGACCGGTGCCGGCAAAAAACAAGTCGGCATTCATGAGATTCATATGGAGGAGGATGCCGGAAAATTGGTACACGATGACTGGGCAGATTGTTCTCTTGTAGATTATAACCGTTCAGGAGTGCCGCTGATTGAGATTGTGTCGGAACCGGATATGCGGAGCGCAGAGGAGGTCATCGCTTATCTGGAAAAACTCCGCACCACAATTCAGTACCTCGGCGCATCGGACTGTAAATTGAACGAGGGCTCTATGCGTGCGGATGTCAACCTCTCTGTGCGCGAGGTGGGGGCGAGCGAATATGGTACCCGCACCGAGATGAAGAATTTGAATTCATTTAAGGCGATTGCAAGAGCGATTGAGGGTGAATATAATCGACAGGTCGAACTTATAGAAGACGGTGGAAGAGTGGTGCAGGAGACGCGCCGGTGGGATGACAACAAAGAATATTCCTATGCTATGCGCTCAAAAGAGGATGCACAGGACTACCGGTATTTTCCGGATCCGGATCTGCCGCCGGTTGTCATCAGTGAAGAGTGGATGGAGCGGGTAAGAGAGTCGGCACCGGAATTTCAAGAGGAAAAAGCGAAGCGGTATAAAGAGGAGTTCGATATACCGGATTATGACATTTCTATCATAACAGCGAATAAGAAATTGGCGGATATCTTCGAGGAGACAACGGCACTCTGCCATAATCCGAAAAAAGTGTCGAACTGGCTGATGGGAGAGACGATGCGCTTGCTGAAAGAAAAAGAAATGGAACCGGAAGATATTACTTTTTCTCCGGATAATCTTGCGAAATTAATCGAGCTGACAGAAGACGGGACTCTCAACTCTACTGTCGCCAAAGAAGTTTTTTTGAAAATTTTTCAAGAAAATATTGACGTGGAGAGATTTGTGAAGGATAATAGTCTTGGGACAGTCAGTGATGAAGGTGCCCTGTGGGAGACAGTCAACAGAATTATTGACGAGAATCCACAGTCTGTGGCGGATTATCGAGCAGGCAAAAAGAAAGCGATTGGATTCTTGGTCGGGCAGACAATGAAGGCGATGCAGGGTAAGGCGAATCCGGGGATGGTAAACCGGATTTTGCAGGAGATTCTGGAAGAATGATATGAGGTCCCATATGAAAAGAAAGGGGTTTCGTTATGGTTGAAATGAGAAGAGAAAAGCGTTGGCCGGTAGAACTTCATCTGGAGATTACCTCGCTTTTTAAACAGGACAATGTTAGAGTTGAGAATATTAATGCGCCGATTGAGGTGACGGATGTATCCAAAGCGGGTATCGGTTTTAAGACAGAGAGTCTTTTGCCGGTGGATTATTATTTTAATGCGCGCCTGGTGCTTGCGAAGAAGGATGCGTTGAACTGTGTTGTCCGCATTATTCGTCAGCAGAAGCTGGAGAATGAGCCGGGATATTTGTATGGATGCGAGATTGTTGGTGCGGCATCTATTATGGACTATGTGATAAACGATTATGCAGCAACATTGCAGTAATATAGAATAATATGACAATCCTGCCCGGATAGGACAGGATTGTTGTGTTGCGTTACCATTTGATTAGGAGGTATCTTTGTGAAAAAATTAGAAGAGTACGTGAGGAGTATTCCGGGCTTTCCGGAGGAGGGAATTATTTTCCGCGATGTGACAACCGTTTTGCAGGATGCAGATGGTCTGAAACTGGCAATTGACTCGCTCCTTGAATTATTGAAGGGAATAGAATTTGATGTCATCGTTGGAACCGAGTCCCGTGGCTTTATTTTTGGAGTGCCAATCGCTTATGCGCTGGGAAAGCCATTTGTGCCATGCCGCAAAGCCGGTAAACTTCCTTGTGAGACAGTATCGAAGGAATACGATTTGGAATACGGAACAGCGACGATTGAATTGCATAAAGATTCGATTCAGAAGGGGCAGAAAGTGGTACTGGTTGATGATTTGATTGCGACTGGCGGCACGATTGAGGCCTGTGCTGAACTGGTAGAAGAACTCGGTGGTGAAGTCGTAAAGATTGTCTTTTTGATGGAACTGGCAGGTTTAAAAGGACGAGAGCGTCTTTCACGCTATGACGTGGAGTCAGTCATCACCTATGATGGAAAGTAGTATTTTGGGAAGTGCGCGGCTGTCAGCCGCGCTTTTTTAAGCTCTCAAGTCAAAATTATACCGGGTAATATTCCCAACCGGGGCGTCGGCACCAATAAAATCGTTCACGACATCTACATCTTTTTCTTTCAGTGCTAATTCAGAGGAAAAGGCATATCCCTGTTCGTTAATGGCATCACTGAGTAATTCAATATTTTTCTCGAGTAGATTTTTTGTCTGGTCTGAAGATACAAAGAAATTTGCGGAAACTGCTGTATTTTCTTTGCTTATTTGGATGTCCAGTGTGCCGAGATGATCCATATCCAGATGGAGCAAAACTTTTAATTTGTTTGGATCTTTTTTTAATGCTTCCTTCCGTGTCATGACGTAAAGGTCTCCGTGAGCATTTTGATTTTGCAGTTTTAACGGGAGCTGAATGTACTGAAATGTTTCATTCATCATTTTCATAAAATCAAGATTGCTATTCATATCAGCCGCATTTCCGGACACCTGAGAAAATACATCTTTTCCGAGAACACGCTCACTGAAAGTGGAAATTTGTTCCAATTGCTGAGACATTTTTTGATAAAGTTCTTCCATAGAACCTTTTTCCTTTAATTGTTCAGGAGAAATCGTCCAGTTGTTGACGAACTGATTTTTTATAAGAGACTGAAATTCTTTATTTGTCAGTAAGTGGCTCACTTCATCGTTTTCCATTCCCGGAAAATAGGAGCGAAGCTCTGTTAGAACATCACGAATTGTAGCTGTCCCATCTAAAATTCCCTTTTTTAACTCATCGGAAATCGGATAGTCTGCGAGAAGCCGGGATAAATTCTCTCTGCCCTCTTCACTTAATGAAAACCCAATTTGCTCATGAATAAAAAAGGTTTCCTCGCTGATTACGGCTGCCTCACCGCTCAAAGAGCTGCTCACGCTTTCTGAGATATTAGAAAAGAGTTGTCGCATTCTGGATAGAGGGGAGGAAGCCTCGCCTGTACCGGTTAGCTGCTCTTCTGCTTCTGTGGCTGCATTTGCCATATTTTCTGTCTCTTCAGCGGAGATGACTTCTCCCGTTTCATCCGTAAACTCTTCGTTGACAATATCCGGGGAGAGTGCAGTCAGTTTCTGCTCGGCTGGTGAAAGCGCACTGTCCAGAGCAAGATTTATCAGTTCGTTTGCAACATTTTTGGCAAGACGGGGAACCTGGTGCCCAATGGAATTCATCATATCATTGAGAGAATCTGTAAGAGATTCCATCTTATAGAGGAGTTGGTGTGTCTGGTTTTGGTAGTTACTGAATTGTTTCACCGTTTCCTGTGTCATAGGAAGATTCAGAGGTTTCATCGTAATGACGGAATCGACATCAGCATCTGCGTACTGGGCACATAGACGGATGTTTGCCATAATATTTTCACGGCTGATAGACTGCTGGTTTTTTAAAAGACTGCGTACAACATCAATATTGCGGTCGGACTTTGGAAGCCCGGCCTCTTCCAATGCCTGATCAACCGTGTCCTCCATATCCAGAAGATAAGCTCCGGAAATCGCTTTCATATAAATGGTATTGTTATCGAGGCTGGTAATTTGAAATGCTGCCTTTTGTCCAATAGAATACTGGTTGGCGTCTGGAAGTTTTCCGGTAAATGACGCACCATCTTCCATGGATAAAGTAATCTGATTGCCGTGTACATCGCTGACTACTCCTTTGAGTGTCTGCCCTTCCTGCAACTGGATAGCAGAACTGCCGGAGCGAAATGTGCGGGTGCGGGATACAGGTGTCTGCCCGCTGTTGTTCGTATTATTTTGAATAGAATTACTGATGATAGCCATATCAGCCCTCTTTTCTGTGAAAAAATATATAAACACGTTGTAACTTCGCTCATTATATGATAAAATCAAGTCGAAGGCAAGCGCATTTCGGTTTGCTATCTATAATATCGACAAAGGAACGATTTCATTTTAATATCACTTGAATAGTTTGAAAAAAAAGTGTATACTAAAAATAATGAGAATATAAACAGATAATAAAGTCAGGGGGAATGAACATTGAAAAAGAAATTGGTTGCGGGGATTTTGGCATTTGCCATGACGGTCCCGCTGTTTGGAGGTCCGGTAGGTGTAAAGAGTGCAAAGGCAGAGACGCAGGAGACCATTGCGCTCATGAATTATGTATATAAGAACACGACGGACGCTGTTTCCTCTTCAGAATCTACATTGAATAAAACAAAATACGGTTCTGCAAAAGGTGGATATAAGTTTACAACCGGAAGTGCTACACTGTATGCGTCTACTGATGGCACGTCTAAAAGAAAATTAGAGTGGTCCAAGGCCGATGACGGCTCAGGCAGTTCAGAAAAGTATTATACAGATTCCTTCGCGGCGGGCAATTCCGTTCGTCAACCGGTTATGACTGCGGGGAAAAAGCATCAGTGGGGGAAGAATCCGTATTTTGAAATTCAACTCTCCACAAATGGTTATAAGGACATTAACTTTTCGGCCTATATTGGTGCTTCTAAGAAAGGACCGAGAGATTACCGGATAACCTATGCGACAGGTAGCAGCAGTAAGTTTTCGTCTGTCACAGGTTCTACACTTCAATTAACTGAGAATAAGGTCATGAAGAAAATTTCAGGGATTATTCCGGCAGATAATCAGAAAACGGTTAAGATTCGAATTGAAATCACATCATCTACTTCGGTCAGCGGTGGGAACTTGTTAGATACAACTACACTTGACAAAGATAAGAAATCTCCGAGTATGAAAGGTGAAGTTGCAATTAACCATATTTCGATTACAGGCGTTAAAACTGTGGCAGCAAGCAGTTCAACTTCCACAGCTTCTTACAAAGTTAAGAAGGTTAAATTAAATAAGAAGAAGATGGTTATAAAGAAAAACAAGAGTAAGAAGTTAAAGGTAACCGTTAAGGTGAGTCCAAACACGAAGGCGAATAGAAAGGCCGCAAAGAAGAAATTAAAATGGCGTAGTTCGAACAAAAAGGTTGCTACTGTGACAGGAAGCGGAAAAATCAAGGCTAAGAAAAAAGGTAAGGCGGTTATTACAGTCCGCTATTCCAAGAAGAAAAAGGCAACATGTAAAGTTATTGTAAAATAAGTGGCATAAGCCGCTTTTGAGTAAGTAATATACGGGTGGAGAACGGCAGCGGAAAAGAATGTACATAAAAAGGAGAACGATATGTTAGCGATTCAATGTAAGTTATGTGGAGGAGATATTGAGATTACTCCGGGCGAGGCGATAGGAACCTGTGCATATTGCGGCAGTGCCAACACCTATCCAAAGACAGAAGATGAATCAAGAATTCTGGCATTTAATGATGCCAACAATTTGAGAAGAGCGGGAGAATTTGACAAAGCACTTGCTATTTATGAAAAGATGCTTGCAGATGATCCAAATGATGCAGAATTACACTGGTGCTGTGCACTTTCCCGGTTTGGTATTGTCTATGAGGAGGACATGAGCACATTCACCTGGGTTCCAACTTGTCATAGAACCAGTTTGGAAATTTTCACAGAAGATGTGGACTATCTGGCTGCTATTCAGAACTTTGGTGGTATTGAACAGAGACGATGCCAGCAGGATGCAGAGAAGATAGCAGATGTGGAGAGACAGATTCGTCAAGAGGCACAGGATGTCGAGCCATATGATGTATTTATCACCTGTAAGGCAGAGGATAATTCGGGCAATCGCACCGAAGAGGGAAGAGTAGCAGAAAGTCTTTATGAGCAGTTGACAGAGAAGGGGTTGCGGGTGTTCTTTGCTCCGGAGAGTTTGAGTGGACAGAATTCGACCAAGAATCAAGCTGTGATTTATGCTGCGATGAATTCTGCAAAAGTAATGTTGCTTATCGGAACGAAGGAAGAGAATCTGGAGTCTGCATGGGTTAAGAATGATTGGTCACGTTTCCTCAGAGCAGGAAAAAGAAGAGGAGCTCAAATTATCCTTTGTACCCGCGGTATTTCTTCTTTGGCAGTGCCAAAAGCATTGTCTGCAATGCCGACCTGTGATATGGGAAAAGAGTCATTTGCAGATGATTTGATGGAAGAGTTAAGTCAGATTTTTCCGAACAATATAAACAATGAACCGGAACCGATGCCAGAACCGGAACCAGAACCAGAACCGGAACCGGAACCGACACCTGTTTCTGCACCGGTATCAACACCGGAGGTGGAACCGGAACCTGTACCAGCACCGGCACCTACGCTTTCCAGACAGGAAAGAAAAGAGCTTGAGAAAAAAGAAAAGAAAGAGCGTGAAAAACGTGAAAAGCAAATAAGAAAAGGAAGAAGAAAAAATCAGATTATTGAAGAAGAGGTAGAGGTTCCTGAGTTTACGATGGGAGGGTTATCCTCAACTGCAGCTTCTGCAACTTCTGCGGCCGCTTCTTCCGTGGCAGATTCTGTTTCTGCTGATGTGGCAGCAACTTCTGCAACACCGTCGGTTCAGGCAGATAGTATGCCTGAATTGATGCCGGAAATAGAGCCGCAGACAGCTTCAAGGACTGTGCAGGACTCTATGCCTGAGTTGGAACCACAGTTCGTTTCACAGACGATACCGGAACCGGTGCCGATACCGGAACCGGAACCAGAGCCGGAAGTTTCAATTGAAGAGTTATTAGATGAAGGATATCGTCATCTTTCTACAAGTATGTGGGAGATGGCGGATGAATGTTTTAAACAGGTACTTGAACGTGAGCCGAAGAACGGTCGTGCATATTTTGGTCAGTACTTGAAAGAGAATAGATATATTAGCGACGAGCATATGGCAGCTAAAATACAGCAGAATATGGATATTATATCAGGTGATCCTATTCCATTCAAAGGGGATACCGCAGAACTTGTTCAGGAACTTGTAAGGAAATATTCTCTCCCAAATTATCTGGAGCAGGATGTTATTGCTGAGAAAGTAAGATTTTCTGATGAGTATATATCTTGTGTGAAGAAGCAGAACGAGTACTATGAAGAAGTAAAGACTTCTATCGAAAACAATCAACTCCTTGCGCGTGCCTGCAGTGATACTGAGGACGGATTCGGCGATAAGCTGAATGATTTTCTGAGAAATATGATGAATGAACTTCTTCAGAGCGTGAAAAAATCTGAGCAGAAGGATGAGGCCAGCCTTGTAAAAATTCAGAAACGATACGAAGATCATATAGCGAAAGCACGAGAGGAGATTGCATCTCTTCATATTAAGGCGCTGGAACAGCAGGAGTATGATTACATGGAAGCCTGCAGTCAGATGTCTGAGGCCGGGAATGTTGAAGAGTTTGAGAAACTTTCGGTTGTATTTGGAAAACTTGCCGGATATAAGAATGCAGATCAGTTTAAAGAGCACTGTGACAAAAAGGTAATGCATGCTGCTATGAAAGGTCAAAAAGTTAAAAAGAAAAATGGTCTGATTGTTGCAGGGTGCTCGGTTATAATTGTTGGTGTGATTGCGGCGCTGACGCTTCCAAATTATTTGAAATATAACGGAGCGAACAGTGATTTTCAAGCTGGTAATTATGATAAAGCCATTGAGGCATATTCCGACCTCGGCTCGTATTTGTCATCTGAGGATAAATTAAAAGAGAGTATTCAGAAGTATTCGGAGGAACTTCAGAGCAAAGGTGCTTATGATCAGGCAGAGCAACTCATTACGGGTAACTTTACGGGATTTGAACAGGAGCAGATGTTACAACAGTTGTACATTTCTGAGGCATCTACAATGGAAGCTGATACAACAACCAATGTATCCAGACTTCGTGGCTTGTTAGAGTTATTGAAAGATGATAAAGATAAGGAAGTTGTACAGGATAAACTGGATACCTATTTCTATGAAAAAGGAAATATAGCAGCCGGAGAAGGAAACTTCAATACAGCAATCGATTGCTATAAGATGGTAGAAAAAATCCATAAAGATGAGGCACAGAAGATGTTGGATGTGCTCGAGGGGACAATGTCCAATATTCTTTATGGTTATATCAAAGGTGTTACATGGAAACTTGACAGTTGTACCTACGGTGGAAAGTCTCGCAATGAAGACGTGACCAAGTTTGCCGGTGTTCATGTACGGATTGAAAAAGAAAAAGCAGTTTTCTATGTAACATTTGAGGATAAAGATGTAGATTTGAAGAATTATAATTCAATTTCTAATATTAATGTAAAAGTTGGTGGTTCTCACTATACTTTACGCTTTGGTGGAAATACCTTGACCATTACCGGAAAGACCGGTGGAAAGAAAGTAGTTTCCAAATTGAGTTACTAAATAGTAAAGTTCCACCTGTGACGCATTTTTGATACATCATAGATGGAACTTTTTTTCGAGGGGTTGGTAGATCGGCCCCTCTTTTTATTGTAAATTTTTTTTGTTTTTCAAAATTAACTATTGACATTATGGTAGCAAGGTGGTATCTTAATTGTAGTCAGTGATTAGCACTCGGCTCCAATGAGTGCTAATAAGCGGTGACGAGGTATACCACAAGTGATTATCATATTTAACAAAGGAAGAGCAACAGCGAGAGGGGAAGTGTATGGATGGAGTTGAGTGAACGCAAGCAGAAGATTCTTGAAGCCATCATTAGGACTTACATGGAGACCGGCGAGCCGGTTGGTTCCCGGACAGTGTCTAAGTATACGGATTTGAACCTTAGTTCCGCTACGATTCGGAACGAGATGGCGGACTTAGAAGAGATGGGATATATTCTTCAGCCGCACACATCGGCAGGTCGCATTCCGTCCGATATGGCGTATCGACTCTATGTGGACACAATCTTGCAGCGCAAGGACGCTGAGATGGCGCAGATGAAAGATCTTATGGTGGAAAAAGCAGATAAGATTGACTTGCTGCTTAAGCAGGTGGCGAAACTTTTGGCGCAGAATACCAATTATACTTCCATGGTGACAAAGCCGAAGTACGACCATAAGAAGATAAAATTTATTCAATTAAACAAGATATCCGAATTACAATTACTTGTCTTGGTGATTTTGGATAACAACCATGTCAGCAATAAGTTGATTGAACTGTCAGAAGAAGTCGAAGACAGTGTGGTTGCTCAGATGAATTTTTTGATTAATACTGCGTTGAATGGACTTGATTTTACTGAAATCAATATGGCTATTATGCAAAAGATCAAGGATCAAGCAGGAGAATATGGTGACTTGGCTTCCAGTGTATTGGATTGTATTTCTGAAGTGATGACCGAGGAAGATGACTCCGAGATTTTTACTTCCGGAGCCACGAACATTTTAAAATATCCGGAATTGTCAGATAAGGAGAATATGACGGAATTGCTGTCTACATTTGAGGAGAAACAGATGTTGGCGGCGTGGGCAAATGATCGAACATCTGCGGAGGAAGATCAGGAGCATGGGATTCAGGTCTATATCGGCGAGGAATCACCGGTAGAATCTATGAAAGATTGCTCCGTTGTTACAGCGACGTACAAAATTAAAGAAGGGGTATATGGTAAGATTGGTATTGTAGGTCCAAAGCGAATGGACTACGAGAAAGTAGTTGGTACACTTGAGAATTGCATGCAGCAGTTAGATGATATTTTTAAAAAGAAGAGTTAGATGACTTTTGTTAAGAAACTAGATACCAAGAGGAAAGGTGGTAAGAACATTGTCTGAAGAAAAGGATATAGAAAAAAAGCCTGTTGATGAGACTGTGGAAGAACAGACAGTGACACAGACGGACTCTCAGGAGGTTGAAATGCCGGAAGATGAGAGGGCAGATGAGTCGGCAGACGCTTGTGAAGAAAATGAGTCGCAGGCGGAAGGCGAAAGTAAGGAAGTTAAGCCGGAAAAAGGGAAAAAGAAGAAGAAAGCTCCAAAGAAAGACAAGAGAGATGAGCAGATTAAAGAACTGAATGATAAGCTCATGAGAAATTTAGCAGAGTTTGAAAATTTCCGTAATCGTTCTGAGAAGGAAAAAAGCGCTATGTTCGATATGGGGGCAAAATCAGTTGTTGAGAAGATTCTTCCGGTGGTAGACAATTTGGAAAGAGGATTTGATGGATTGTCTGAGGAAGAAAAAGAGACACCTTTTGTGAAAGGGATAGAAGCTGTGTACAAACAGGTTCTCACCGTGTTTGAGGAACTTGGAGTGACGCCGATTGAAGCAGTTGGTCAGGAATTCGATCCAAACCTTCACAATGCGGTAATGCATGACGAGGATGATTCAGAAGATACCAATAAGGTCATTGAAGAATTTCAAAAAGGTTATTTGTATAAAGACAGCGTAGTTCGGCATAGTATGGTTAAGGTGCTGAATTGATAAAATAAATAGTTTGTTATCGCTACTGAAAAGTGGCAGAAAGAGAGGCATATTATGAGTAAGATTATAGGTATTGACTTAGGAACGACAAACAGTTGCGTGGCAGTGATGGAAGGTGGTAAGCCGGTAGTTATTTCCAATGCAGAGGGCGCAAGAACAACTCCGTCCGTTGTAGCATTCACAAAGAATGGAGAGAGATTGATTGGTGAGCCGGCAAAGCGTCAGGCGGTTACGAATGCGGACAACACGATTTCTTCCATTAAGAGACATATGGGAACCGATTATCGTGCTGCTGTTGAAGACAAGAAGTATTCTCCACAGGAGATTTCTGCTATGATTCTTCAGAAGTTAAAGGGAGATGCGGAGAACTATCTCGGTGGTGAAAAGGTGACAGAGGCAGTCATCACAGTTCCTGCTTATTTCAACGATGCACAGCGTCAGGCAACAAAGGATGCCGGAAAGATTGCAGGCCTTGATGTAAAGCGTATTATCAACGAGCCGACTGCTGCAGCATTGGCATATGGTCTTGATAATGAAGGCGAGCAGAAGATTATGGTATATGACCTCGGTGGTGGTACATTTGATGTATCAATTATCGAGATTGGAGATGGTGTCATTGAAGTACTGTCAACTTCAGGTGACAACCGACTTGGTGGAGATGATTTCGACGCAAAGATTTGCGATTATATGGTACAAGAATTCAAGAATGCAGAAGGTGTTGACCTCTCAACAGATAAGATGGCAATGCAGAGATTGAAAGAAGCTGCCGAGAAAGCAAAGAAAGAACTTTCTGCTTCTACAACAACAAACATTAACCTGCCATTCATTACAGCAACAGCAGAGGGACCAAAGCATTTTGATATGAATTTGACACGTGCTAAATTCGATGAATTGACAGCAGATTTGGTAGAGAGAACAGCTACTCCGGTACAGAATGCATTGAAAGATGCCGGTATTACGGCTTCTGAACTCGGAAAAGTTCTGCTTGTCGGTGGTTCTACCCGTATTCCGGCAGTACAGGATAAGGTAAAACAGTTGACTGGTCATGAGCCGAACAAATCCTTGAATCCGGATGAGTGTGTAGCACTCGGCGCTTCCATTCAGGGTGGTAAGCTGGCTGGTGATTCAGGTGCAGGTGACATTCTTCTTCTGGATGTTACACCGTTGTCACTGGCAATCGAGACAATGGGTGGTGTAGCAACACGACTGATTGAGAGAAACACGACAATTCCTACAAAGAAGAGTCAGATTTTCTCTACGGCAGCAGATAACCAGACAGCAGTTGATATCAATGTTGTACAGGGTGAGCGTCAGTTTGCAAGAGATAACAAATCTCTTGGACAGTTCCGTCTGGATGGAATTCCTCCGGCAATGAGGGGAGTACCGCAGATTGAGGTTACTTTCGATATTGATGCCAATGGTATTGTCAATGTATCCGCAAAGGACCTGGGAACAGGAAAAGAGCAGCATATTACAATTACAGCAGGTTCCAATATGAACGATGAAGAGATTGAGAAGGCTGTTAAGGAAGCTGCCGAATTCGAGGCACAGGATAAGAAGCGCAAAGAGGGTATTGATGCCCGCAATGAAGCAGACAGCATGGTATTCCAGACAGAGAAGGCGCTCAATGATGTCGGAGACAGTGTGGATGCAGCAGAGAAAGAAAAAGTACAGGCTGAGATTGATAAGGTAAAAGCAATTCTTGAGAGAACAACGCCGGAGAATATGAGCGATGCTGATGTCGATGAGTTGAAAGCTGCAAAGGAGACTTTGATGAACAGTGCTCAGCAGGTGTTCGCAAAAGTGTATGAGCAGGCACAGGCCGGCGCACAGGGTGCAGGACCTGATATGAGCGGAGCAGCCGGGGCTGACACAGCGAGCCAGGACAACAGTGGGGATGATGTGGTAGACGGAGATTTCCGCGAACTGTAATGGCATAGAAGAAAAGATTTTTATTCAATCCGCGGGGTTTCGGACTCCGCGGATTGTGTAGTGCAAACAGGCATAATGTGGTAGCAGTGATGATGTCACAGGCACGGGTTACGTGCGGAAATGAGGAGAAAAATGGCAGATAAAAGAGATTATTATGAAGTGCTTGGAGTTGACAAGAACGCAGATGATGCTGCACTGAAAAAAGCTTATCGTTCACTCGCTAAAAAGTACCACCCGGATACGAACCCGGGCGATAAAGAAGCAGAGGCAAAGTTTAAAGAGGCATCCGAGGCGTATGCTGTTCTGAGTGACCCGGATAAAAGACGTCAGTATGATCAGTTTGGGCATGCTGCATTCGATGGTGGAGCAGGTGGTGGCGGCTTTTCTGGGATGGACATGGATGATATTTTTGGAAGTTTCGGAGATATTTTTGGAGATTTGTTTGGCGGTTTTGGAGGGAGAAGCCGAAGAGCGGATCCGAATGCGCCGCAGCGGGGGGCGAATCTTCGAACACAGGTTAGAATTACCTTTGAAGAGGCTTGTTTTGGAGTTGAAAAGGAAATTGAAATTCCGTCCAAGGTTACTTGTAAGACTTGTGGTGGAAATGGCTGCAAACCGGGGGCACAGCCAATCACGTGTGGGCAGTGTGGAGGAAAAGGCCAAGTTGTTCACACTCAGCAGTCTCTGTTTGGGATGGTTCAGAATGTGTCTGTCTGCCCGGCGTGTGGAGGAACCGGTAAAATTATCAAAGACAAATGTCCGGATTGTCATGGAAATGGGTTTACCACTAAAAAAGAAAAACTACAGGTTACGATTCCTGCAGGAATCGATCATGGACAGAGTGTTCGTCTGAGAGGAAAGGGCGAGCCGGGTAAGAATGGAGGAGCTCGCGGAGACCTTTTAGTAGAGGTTTATGTAGAACAGCATTCAGAATTCCAGCGTCATGACTATGATATTTATTCCACAGTGAAGATTACTTATCCGAGAGCGGCACTTGGAGGAGATATTATTATTCACACCATTGATGGTGATGTGGCATACAATGTTAAGGCGGGAACGCAGACAGGCACGCGCGTACGTCTGAGAGGAAAGGGCGTTCCTTCTCTTCGCAATAAGAAAATGCGAGGAAACCATTATGTTGACCTTGTGGTAGATGTGCCGACTAAACTCAGTCGCGAGCAGAAAAAACTGTTAGAACAGTTAGATGAGTCTTTTGAAAAAAAGGAAAAAAAGTCAAAAAAGTAATCGATGAATGGAGGAGGTTTGTATGCTCGGAATTATTGGAGCCATGGAAGAAGAAGTGGCAAGAATAAAAGAACAGATGGAAAACGTTACGGTGGTTCAGAAGGCGGCAATGGATTTTTATCGCGGCACATTAAAAGGAAAAGATGTTGTTGTTGTCTGCTGTGGAATTGGTAAAGTCAATGCGGGGCTTTGTACACAGATTCTGGTGGATTGCTTTGAAGTGTCCGCTGTTATCAATACTGGGATTGCCGGTTCACTCAGGGCGGAAATTGATATTGGAGACATTGTATTGTCTACAGATGCGCTGCAGCATGATGTGGAGGCGATAGCATTCGGATATCCGGTTGGACAGATTCCGCGTATGGATACGCTGGCTTTTGAGGCTGATGAAAAACTTCGCAAAATTGCGAAAGAGGCCTGTGAACGGGTAAATCCGGATATTCATGTCTATGAGGGGCGTGTTGTGAGCGGGGATCAATTTATTTCGGACAAAGCAAAGAAAGAATGGCTTGTCAATACATTTCAGGGTTATTGTACCGAGATGGAGGGAGCTGCCATTGCGCAGGCAGCATATTTGAATAAAATTCCATTTTTAATTATTCGTGCAATTTCGGACAAAGCAGATGACAGTGCTTCAGAGGACTACCCGACATTTGAGGCGAAGGCAATTACACATTGTGTGAATCTTACACTGGCGATTGTGGAACAGGCACTTGCGTAAATTGGCATTACATGATACTATATTAATACTATTATGTGCGCAATGACGCAGAAATGAGGATGCTTATGACAATTCAAGAGATGTACTCACAAATTGAATCAGATTATGATAAAGTGCTTGGCAGATTGATGAAGGACACATTGATTATTCGGCTCGTGCGCAAGTATTTAGATGATACGAATGCTCAGAAACTTGAGGAAAGCATTGCGCAAAAGAATTACGAGGATGCTTTTACTGCGGCACACACGTTGAAAGGAATTACGGCCAATCTCGGGTTTGATAAGTTGGCGGATTCCTCGACAGCCATTACGGAAGCCCTGCGGGCGGGGGAATATGACAATCTTGAAGAGATGCTCGCCAAAGTAAAGGCAGATCAGGCTGAAGTGGTTGCTGCGATTCAGGCGGTAGAAGGCTGAGTTTCATAAGCGAACGGTTTTCCGTCCAGTTCTACGTGTACCAGTGTATCTGTTTCGTACACAAGTTTTAAACTGAAGAATTCACGTTCTTCAGCTAAAAGTTTGAAAAAAATTTTATCGCCCTCCCAGATTGGGAGGGTTTTTACTTTGTCGATATCCACCCATTCCAAGTTTCCTTCATCGCACTCAATTTGTTCGCCGGTAAAATCATCAGAAGTATACAGGTGCATATATTCGGTGATTTCCTCTCCGCCGTCTCCACTGTACACAAAGGTTACTATGCCTCGAAAGCGCTGGCTCAGCAAATCGTATCCGGTCTCTTCCTTTACTTCGCGTCGCACGCAGTCTTCCGGGCTTTCTCCGGCTTCGAAATGACCGCCGACACCAATCCATTTATCGTGGTTGATGTCGTTTTTTTTCTTTACGCGGTGGAGCATCAGATATTTTCCGTCGCGAATCAAATAACATAAAGTACATAGTACGAGTTCAGTCATAATGATTGTCTCCTTGTTGAATTAAAAAATGATTGATTTCATTGTACCACATTTTCATTACAAATAGCAAAACTTTCCCTGTTATAAGAAATTTCTTGAATAAATGATAAAAGTTCGCTATAATTGTAATGATGGTGATTTTTACGTTAATGCCATGATACGATAAGAAAAATATGGTAACTGTATGTGTGTGCGAATGGAGGATAACATGAAAGATTTATTGTTAGGTAATAAGGCGTTTGCCCGTGGATTATACGAGGCGGGCGTTGAGGTAGTTAGCTCTTATCCGGGAACCCCAAGTACGGAGGTCACGGAAGAGGCAGCAAAATACGATGAGATTTACTGCGAGTGGGCACCGAATGAGAAAGTTGCTATGGAAGTTGCCTTTGGAGCCAGCCTTGCGGGGAAAAGAAGTTTTTGCGGAATGAAGCACGTGGGACTTAATGTGGCTGCAGACCCATTGTTTACCGTGTCTTATACGGGGGTGAATGCCGGAATGGTCATCTGTGTGGCGGATGATCCGGGGATGCATTCTTCCCAGAACGAGCAGGATTCCAGACATTATGCAAGGGCATCCAAGATTCCGATGCTGGAGCCGTCAGATTCTGCCGAGGCGCTGGAGTTTGCCAAGAAAGCATATGAGATTTCTGAGGAAAATGACACCCCGGTTATCATGAAGATGTGTACCCGTGTGGCACATGCGCAGAGTTTGGTAGAACTCAGTGACAGAGTAGTGCCGGAGAAAAAGCCATACGAAAAAAATATTGCTAAGTATGTAATGATGCCGGGAAATGCTAAAAGACGTCACCCGGTTGTAGAACAGAGAACGCAGAATCTCATTGCTTTTGCAGAGACAACGGATTTGAACCGCGTGGAGATGGGGGATACGAAGCTTGGTATCATTACTGCAGGTACAAGTTACCAGTATGCAAAAGAAGTTTATGGTGAAAATGCTTCGATTTTAAAACTGGGAATGGTTTATCCTCTTCCGGTTCAGAAAATCAAGGATTTTGCCGCTAAAGTAGATAAATTGATTGTGATAGAAGAACTGGATCCGATTATTGAGGAGCACTGCAAAGCACTGGGACTGGAAGTGTCCGGCAAAGATTTGCTTCCGCTGATTGATGAATTTTCGCAGAGTTTGATTGCAGAGAAGCTCGGTGAGCCTGCCAAAGAGGGATGTAAGGCAATTGATGGACTTCCGGTTCGTCCGCCGGTTATGTGTGCCGGCTGCCCGCATCGAGGCATGTTCTATACGTTATCGAAAAATAAATGTACGGTACTGGGTGATATCGGATGTTATACACTGGGAGCTGTTGCACCGCTCAGCGCAATTGAGATGACTTTGTGTATGGGAGCATCGATTAGTTCGATTCATGGATTTAACAAGGCGCTGGGAGAAGAGAGTGAGAATAAGACCGTAGCAGTTATCGGCGATTCGACGTTCATGCACTCAGGTATGACCGGACTTGCTAATATAGCTTATAACCAGAGCAATTCCACAGTTATTATTCTGGATAATTCCATTACCGGTATGACAGGACACCAGCAAAATCCGACAACCGGTTACAATATCAAGGGTGACCCTGCCGGAAAGATTGATTTGGAGGCACTTTGCCGTTCGATGGGCTTTAACCGAGTAAGAGTTGTTGACCCATATAATTTAAAAGAATGCGATGAAGTTGTAAAAGAAGAATTGGCAGCGAATGAGCCGTCTGTTATTATTAGCAGAAGACCTTGTGCGCTCCTCAAATATGTCAAGGCGAAACCGTCTCTTAATGTCAATCGTGACAAGTGCAAGAGTTGTCATGCTTGTATGAAGATTGGCTGTCCGGCACTTAGTTTTAAAGACGGAAAAGCTCATGTTGACACGACGTTATGTGTGGGCTGTGGTGTGTGCCAGCAGCTCTGTGCGTTTGACGCACTTGAAGCACCGGAAGGAGGGGACAAATAATGACGACGAATGTGATGATTGTAGGAGTGGGTGGACAGGGTTCACTCCTTGCCAGTAAACTTCTTGGACATGTGGTTATGCAAAAAGGCTTTGATGTTAAAGTTTCAGAGGTTCACGGTATGAGCCAGCGCGGTGGAAGTGTGGTAACATATGTGAGATTTGGAGACAAGGTTTACTCTCCGATTATAGATAAGGGAGAGGCCGATTATATTGTTTCTTTCGAGACGCTGGAAGCAGCGAGATATATGGAATATTTGAAGCCGGGTGGCAAGGTAATTGTCAATGCGCAGGAAATTGATCCGATGCCGGTTATCACCGGTGCGGCAGAGTATCCGGAAGGGCTGATTGACAAGATGAAAGAGGCCGGTGCGGATGTAGATGCCATGGATGCGCTGGGACTTGCTGTTGAGGCCGGTTCTTCCAAGGCTACTAATATTGTTCTTATGGGAAGAGTTTCGAAATATTTTGAGGATATGGGAACTCTTGAGATTACAAGAGAAGACTGGGAGAAGTCATTGGAGGCATGTGTGCCGTCTAAGTTTTTGGAATTAAACAAAAAAGCATTTGAACTTGGACGTGGAGAATAATAAAAAAGACAGGAGGATTTTCAGGTGGCAAATTATTTTAATGAGGCAGTAGAGACAATGCCGGTGGAAGAAATCAAGAAGCTTCAGGGCGAACGATTGGTTGAACAGGTAAAACATGTTTATGAGAATGTGGAATTTTATCGCAATAAGATGGATGAAATGGGAGTCAAGCCGGAAGATATTCATGGTCTGGAGGATTTACATAAGCTTCCGTTTATCACGAAGGATGACCTCAGAGACCAGTATCCGTATGGTTTTTTGGGGGTACCTACATCGGATTGTGTGCGAATTCAGTCAACCAGCGGAACAACAGGAAGAAGGGTTGTCTCTTTCTATACTCAGGAAGATATTGATATTTGGGATGAGTGTTGTGCCAGAGCAATTGTTGCTGCCGGTGGAACAAAAGACGATGTTGTCCATGTGTGCTATGGGTACGGTTTATTTACCGGTGGTGCCGGCTTGAACGGTGGCTCACACAAGGTTGGCTGTATGACACTCCCTATGTCATCTGGAAATACTGACCGTCAGATTCAGTTTATGAAAGATTTGGGATCTACTATTCTTTGCTGTACACCTTCTTATGCGGCTTATCTTGCTGAGTCGATTCACGAGAGAGGCGGATTAGAGGATATCAAGTTAAAGGCAGGTATTTTTGGCGCAGAGGCGTGGACAGAGGAAATGCGTGCCAATATTGAACAGTCATTGGGAATTAAGGCGTATGATATCTATGGTTTGACGGAAATTAGTGGTCCGGGTGTTTCCTTTGAGTGCGAAGAGCAAAAGGGGATGCATATCAACGAAGACCACTTTATTGCGGAGGTTATTAACCCTCAGACCGGTGAAGTGCTTCCGGAGGGCGAAAAGGGTGAGCTTGTATTTACTTGTATTACCAAAAAGGCATTTCCGCTTCTCAGATACCGTACAAGGGATATCTGCGTGCTTTCCAGACAGAAATGTTCCTGTGGAAGAACGCATATTCGCATGAGTAAGCCTCTGGGAAGAAGCGATGACATGATGGTTGTCAAGGGTGTCAATGTATTCCCGTCCCAGATCGAGACTGTTCTCTTGAATGACGGATACGAGGCCAATTATCAGCTCGTTGTTGATCGTGTGAAGAATAGTGATACAATTGCCTGTGATGTGGAATGGTCACCAAGCAATCCGCCGGAAGATAAAGTTGAGCGTGAACGCCGTGAGAAAAAATTGGTTGCTCATCTGAAATCCATGCTGGGTATTTTGGTTGATGTCAATCTGGTGGCACCGAAGTCGATCCCAAGAAGTGAGGGCAAGGCGGTTCGCATTATTGATAACCGCAACTTGTATGAAGAGAGTAAGTTAAAATAATTTAGAGCATAATTTAGGAGCAGAAAAATGTTAATCAAAATCGGACTGCTGATTGTGTCAATTGCTATCTTTGCCACAGTTGGTTTTATGAATCGCAAATCAAGTGGGAGTGTGACAGGTTACGTGTTGGGTGGAAGAAAGGTTGGTCCGTGGCTGACTGCTTTTGCCTATGGTACTTCGTATTTTTCGGCGGTTATTTTCGTGGGATATGCCGGACAGTTTGGATGGAGTTTTGGCGTTGCGTCTACGTGGATTGGCCTTGGAAATGCCTTTATTGGCTCGCTTCTTGCGTGGGTGATTCTCGGTCGGCGCACCCGTGTGATGACACAGCACCTTGAGGCCAAGACAATGCCGGAATATTTCGGCAAGCGCTACGAGTCATCCAGTTTGAAAATTGTGGCTTCGGCCATTACCTTTTTCTTTTTGATTCCGTATACTGCGTCTCTGTTCTACGGGCTTGCCCGTCTGTTTAAAATGGCGTTTGATGTGGACTATTCTGTCTGTGTAATCGGTATGGCACTCTTGACAGCGGTTTATGTCATTGTCGGCGGCTATATGGCAACGGCAATCAATGATTTTATTCAGGGAATCATCATGTTGTTTGGTATCGTGGCAGTAATAGCGGCTGTCCTCTCAAAGAACGGCGGATTTATGGGCTCTCTGAAAGCAATGTCAGAGGTTCCATCGGATGTCATGAATGGGGCATTTACCTCATTCTTCGGACCGGACCCGTCCTATTTGCTGATTGTTGTTCTTCTTACTTCACTTGGCACTTGGGGACTTCCTCAGATGGTTGGAAAATTTTATGCAATTAAGAACGAGCATTCCGTTCGTATTGGAACAATGATTTCTACATTTTTTGCAATTATTGTCGCAGGAGGCTGCTATTTTCTCGGTGGATTCGGTCGTCTGTTTACAACGCAGGAGGTTGTGGACGCAGAGGGCTTTGACAGTGTTGTGCCGACCATGTTGTCCGGTTTGTCAGATGTGTTGATTGGTGTTGTGCTGATTCTTGTCTTATCGGCATCCATGTCCACGCTGTCCTCTCTGGTACTTACTTCAAGTTCCACATTGACGCTGGATTTTATTAATCCGCTTCGCAAGAAGAAAGTGGAAGAAAAACAGAACGTCGTGATGATGAGAATTTTTGTCGCGGTATTTATTATCATTTCAGCAGTGATTGCGATTGTACAGGCAAAATCAAAAGTGACCTTTATCGCTCAGCTCATGGGTGTTTCGTGGGGCGCACTGTCAGGAGCATTTTTAGCACCGTTCCTCTATGGGCTATACTGGAAAAAGGCAACAAAGGCAGCATCTGCCGTCAGTTTTGCGTTTGGAACGATTATGATGCTGATTCAGTTGTGTATTTCGCTTAAATGGTTGACAGTCAGTGGTCCGGTACTCGGATTGATATTTAAAAATTCCCTGTATTCCGGTGTATTCTGCATGCTGACATCACTGATTCTTGTTCCGGTTGTGAGTCTGCTCACACAGGGCAGCAGACCGAAAGAAGTAGATGCTATGTTCACCTGTTATGATTCAAAGGTAGAGGTTCCGGCAAGGGAAGCACTGGGAGATGAGGAGTAAATGAGTAAGGAGTAGGGATTTTGGTAAGAATAGCCAATGGATTTTTTGTGTTCTCTGTGATATGATAGATACGCTCAATGAGTGGTGATTGGGTATTAGATTAATTTATGGGGAGCAAACCAGCTCCTGCAGAAATCAGGAAAACCTTTAACGCAGTAGCGTTACCGGGTTTTGAATGATTCCTGCAGGAGCTGTTTTGTAAACTTATGTGTAAGGAACTGTTCATAAATAACTTTTAACTATCTGCCGCCTGTACCACCATAAACGCAAGTGTTGCAGACGGCAGATAGAAAAGTTAATCATTCACAGTTCCTAAGAGAATTATTATTACTTCTCCATCTCATCAAACAATTTCTGAATTAAATTCTTTACTGTTCCCACAACGTCATCAATTGCTACCTTATCCTGTACGGACTTATCGCGGGTGGAGAGTTCCACAACAGACTCTTTCATGTTTCTTGGGCTGACAACGAGACGAATCGGTACACCGAGCAGATCAGCGTCAGAGAACATAACACCCGGACGGACAGCTCTGTCATCATAAATTACTTCGATATGCTCTTTCTGTAACTGGTCATACAGAGAATCCGCACATGCCTTTGCCTCTGCGTCATCCGCGCGCAGGCAGCAGAGATGAACCTGCCAAGGCGCGATAGATATTGGCCAGATTGGACCGTAATCATCGTGGTGCGACTCGCAGACAGAAGCGGCGAGACGGCCGACGCCGATACCGTAGCAGCCCATAATCGGATACTGGGCATTGCCCTCTGCGTCAAGATATTGCATGTTCATGGATTTTGTATATTTTGTGCCGAGCTGAAAAATGTTTCCGACCTCAATACCTCTTGAAATCTTGATGTGTTTCTGACCGCATTTTGGACAGATTCCTCCATCAATAATCTTAGCTACATCCACATACTGTGCGTCCGGCACATCGCGTTCCATACACAGCCCCGTGTAATGATATTCCTCATCATTGGCACCACAGGAGAGATTGTTTGTTCCCTCCAGAGACTTGTCATAAATTACAGTGTAATCCCCGGTTACAGTGAGACCAACCGGACCGATGAATCCGGCGTTCAGTCCGCACTCGGCTGTGATGACAGCCGGATGAACATCTTCGCCGAGGTAATTTGTGAGTTTTGTTTCATTGACGTCCAAATCACCGAGGATGAAAATAACTACATAGTCATCCGTCATGTTTTTCTGATAGACAACCGCTTTACAGGATTTGTGGAGAGGCGATTTGAGAAAATCGCAGATTTCTTCAATTGTGTGAATGTTCGGAGTGTGCACTTTGGTCAATGCCTCGTCATCTGCGTCTTTTTCATTTTCAATAATGCTCTCAGCTGCCTCCATATTGGCGCGGTAATCACAACTGTCACAAATAGCAATGGAATCTTCGCCAATTGGTGTGAGCAGCATGTATTCGTGAGCGAGATTTCCCCCCATCATACCGGAGTCAGAGGCAACTGTCACGACCTGCGGAATGCCGGTGCGGGCAAAAATACGGTTGTATGCGTCATAGCAGACCTGATAGTACGCCTGTAAATCCTCCTGTGAGGTATGGAAGGAGTATGCGTCTTTCATAGTAAATTCGCGGACACGAATGAGACCGGCACGCGGTCTTGCCTCGTCGCGGAATTTTGTCTGTATTTGATAAATCATAAACGGATAGTTCTGATAACTCTTGGCGTAGTCGCGGACAAGCTGAACAGCAGCCTCTTCGTGTGTCATGCCGAGTACCATCTTTGTTCCGTTGCGGTCCTGAAAGCGGAGGAGTTCGCTCCCTACACTCTCGTAGCGCCCGGACTCGTCCCACAGTGTAGCAGGAAGCGTAACAGGGAATAAAACTTCCTGTCCGTCAATGGCATCCATTTCTTCGCGAATGATTTCTTCAATTTTACGACAGATACGCTTTAGCGGCATGTACTGGGAATAAATTCCCTTTGCCACATCCTTCATGTAGCCGCCACGCATCATCAGAGCATGGCTCTCAATCACACAGTCACTTGGTTTTTCTTTAAAGCGTTCGCCGACTAATTTATCCAGTTTCATGAGGTACCTCCAATTGTTTTATAGACGAAATCTATTGTAACGGAAAACTTAGCATCTTTCAAGGGGGTAGAGAAAAAAATACGAATTCTTTAAAAATCCTGGGTATTATGGTATACTTTGTTACGGAACTATTATAGCGAAAGTAGTGAAAGGAGGATTTTATGAAGACGCAGGCAATAATTTTTGATTTAGATGGAACACTATTAAATACATTAAAAGATTTGACAAATGCAGTAAATGAGGCACTTTGTTCTCAGGGGCTTCCACAGAGGTCGATAGAAGAAGTGCGGAACTTTGTGGGAAACGGAATTGTTAAACTCATGGAGCGTGCCAGTGGCTGGGAGAGAACAGCGGATACGTTTGATGACATGATGAGGGTTTTTCGCAAATTTTACGGGGAGCACTGTGAGGATAACACCGTGCCTTACGCAGGGATTATTGAATTGCTGGAAACGTTAAAAAATAAAAAAATTAAAACTGCTGTGGTTTCAAACAAAGCAGACTTTGCGGTTCGGGAATTGATCCCGGTTTATTTTGGTGAGATGATTGACGTGGCTCACGGGGAAAATGAGGCGGGGGGAATACACAAGAAACCGTCACCGGATATGGTGCTGCAAACAATTCAAGAATTGGATTGTCCATCAGAACAGGTGATTTATGTGGGCGACTCGGATGTTGATGTACAGACGGCGAAAAATGCAGGGATTACCTGTGTGGGAGTTAGTTGGGGATTCCGGGGCCGGGAGTTTCTTGAAAAAAACGGTGCAGAATACGTGATTGATAATCCGCAGGAAGTTCTCAAATTTTTGTGAAAAAACAGGGGGATTGTGGATTCAGTAATTTTTTTCCATTACTTATTTAATCTCATATTTTCCACAAAATCGGTCACAATAACAAGGGAATTGTTGGTGTGTGTTTCACTGGCAGTTTCATGTAAATAACCGAGGTAATGCGAAGTGTGCCGAACAATTTCAGCGCAAAATCGCGGAAAGTGAGGAAATGATGAGAAAACTTTTTTTGACAGGTTTGTTGGCCGGATGTCTTGCGTTTGCGTGTGTTGGCTGTGGAAGCAAGAATAACAGTGCAACCGAACCGACAGCAACGCCGGGAGCGACAGAGTATCCAACGGATTCTCCGGTGGCAACCAATACGCCGGATGTCGATGATGAGAATGACGACATGACAGATGATGTGGAAAACGGATTAGATGATGCAGCCGAAGGTGTCGGTGAAGGTGCCGGGGATGCAGTTCGCGGCGCCGGTGAAGGTGTAGAGAATGCAGCCGAAGGTGCCGGTGAAGGTGTAGAGAATGCAGCCGAAGGTGTCGGTGAAGGCGTGAAAGATGTTGTAGAAGGTGCCGGAGACGCAGTGGAGAATACGGTTGACGGCGTAAAAAATGCCACCGATAAGGTGACAAAAGATGACAAAAAGACTCGTTAAAAGTGTAAGACCGGGGTTAGTGTGGGCTGTTTATAAAGCAGTCCTCCCTAATTCCTGTCCTTGTAGAATTTTGGTTTCGCAGTCAATTTGGGTATTCCTGAGCAAATCGCCTCTCGGTTGGACTGCATTTTTCTCTGTCAGCACGATAATAGTAGAACCTCCGTATTCAAAATAACCTTTTTCCGTGCCTTTTTTGACAGTAGCAACATTTTCGTGATTCGAAATTTTACCTACCAGAAGAGCACCCACTTCCATTTGGAGTACATCCCGGAATTGAACGGTATGAATGATTGTGTACTCTCTTGTGTTTTCAATGTAAATAGGTGAATAATCGTTGGCAACCGGGTTGACCGTGTGAAAAATACCGTGAATTTTATAATTCTTTGTTTTTTTTCCGGAAGCTGCGTATACATAACGGTGATAGTCAGAGACTGTCAATCGAAGAATATAAGCATAACCGCCCCGGTATTTCTCTGCAAGGCTGGGGCTACGAAGCAGAGAGGCAATGGTATAGTTCGTATTTTTTATTGTAAAAATAGAATTGTCATTAATTGGATAAACGGTTGCCCTGCAGTCACAAGGACTAATCAAAATATTTTTTTCAGTACAGACCGGACGATTTTCCGGCCTGATTTTTCTCGAAAAAAAATCATTAAATGATGTATAGGTGGTGGGAATATATTCATCCAAATCAATGTTACTATTCTTTAGAAAGGAGGGAATCAGATTCGTTGAGAGTGGCGTGGACAAAAATTTCCCGGCAATAATTGAGACCAAAGGATGCACCAAAGGCTTTAATAGTAGGCGACCGGGAACAGTAGTGTACAAAAAGGACAAAAGTTTGTCCTGTGCACTGCTTTCTTTTATTTTTCTGCCATCCAAATCAATATAATCCATAACTCCTCCTAAGTTTTCTTATCAAAGTACATGTAAAATGCGAAGCATAATTGTCAAAACAAAGAACATGAGAACAGCGATAACACTGTTGCTCGGTTTTTTGATTTTGAAATCCAGAATAAACAAAAATGCCACAACAAGAAGCATAACACCGAGTATGGTGGAAAAAACGTGGTTCGGCAATGGACGGAACAGGTAAACAACCGGAAAAATAACAGAAATTGATGTGATAGGAAGTCCGTGAAAATATTTTGTTTTTTCTTGCTCACCGTTCTTTTCCGACTCTTCATGCTTCAATTCTTCTAAAGTATTAAAATAGGCAAGACGAATTACTCCGCACAGCACATATAGGATTTCTACGGCAATTCCCCAAGCTCGGCTCAGACCCATGTGATAACAGAGAATTGCAGGGGTCACACCAAAGCAAACCATATCACACAGGGAATCGATTTGAGTTCCAAAAATCATCATCTCTTTTGTACGGTTTTTCATCGCACGGGCAATTTTGCCGTCAAATGTATCACAGGCACCTGCTAATGCAAGACAAAAAACAGACCACTCGAACAGACCATGGTTTGCCAATGCAATTCCCAAGAGGGAAAGTGCCACTCCGAGATATGTTACAATAACCGAACGGTTAAAAAATCCAATCACGATAACCTTCCTTTCGACTTGTCAAGTGTTGTCAGGTGCAGTATCAGTGAAAATATTCCGCTGACAATGACAAGTACATAATAACTGAATCCGCGACTTACCAGGAGCGATGTTGTGGTGAGCATAGCACTTCCAAAAATTGGCGTGAAAATCAAAAGGTATAGATGCTCACTAATGCCAAGTCCTCCCGGAAATGGCAGCATATCAACAGAAATCGAAATGACTGCCTGTAGAATTAGCATGCGCACAAAACTTTCTCCGTGCAGTCCCAGTCCCCGGTATGCTACATAAGTCAGAGCAAAAAGGACAAGGCGCTGAATAATGGTGATAAGAGTTGTGTTAAAAATAGCCAGTTTATTGTTTTTTAAGTGGACGGACATAGTTTTGTAACGTTCCATAGACTGCTGCAGGCGCTCTTCGCGGTTGTTTTTTTCTTTCAGCAAATGAATCCGCTTGAGAAAATGGTATAGTTTTGTAATTAAATAACTTGCAGTGTCCGGAATAAACACCAAAAATGCCATAAGTCCAACAAAAACAGTGTTGAGTCCAATACCGAGGTAGAGGAAAAACTGTGCCTGCCCCGGCAGACTATGAATCAATGGGTGATCGAAAATGGCAAGTGCCAATCCAATCAGCACAAGGACAAATTTGTATTCAATCGTCACGACCATAAGTACTATTGTTGCAGCAGGAATATGAATTCCCTTTTTTTTCATATAAAAAGCTTCCATCGGTTGACCGCCTGATGCGGACGGCGTGATACAACTGTAGAAGAAATCTGTACAAGCATAACAAAAGGTATCCCAGAGTGACGAATGTATCTTTACGGTATGAAACAAATATTTTATTATAACAGCCTCGCAGAACAAAAAGAGCAAAACCAGCCCAAAACCGGCGAGCAGATAGCCCGGTGGTATTTTTGAGAGCGAGTGAATAATAACGCCTAAATCCTGATCTTTAAAAATGGCCCATATGGTAAGGGTAATCAGGGCAATGAGAAAAGTGGCGTTAAAAAAAATTTTTCTTGTTTTTTTACTCACCAAAAAACTCCTTACAAGTACATTTGTTTAAACACTTATCTTAAAGTGTACTATATTTTGAGGGAATTTGCAACTTATGATTGTGTTAAATCGTATTTTGTGTTAATATGAGCAATGGAAATGTTATGCAATTTTATTTGGAGGAAAAAAATGGGCGCTTTTGATGTGTTAGTAGCAGTTATTCTTGGAATCGTGGAGGGAATTACGGAGTGGCTTCCGGTCAGCAGTACCGGGCACATGATTCTGGTCAATCAGTTTTTGCAGTTTTCAGATGAAAAATTTCAGGAGATGTTCCTGGTTGTTGTCCAGCTCGGTGCGATTATGGCAGTCGTTCTTCTGTTTTGGAACAAAATTTTTCCATTTAACTTTAAATATAAAAAGAGTAATGAGTCCTTTGTAAAATGGGATATTATGCAGCTCTGGTTTAAAATAATCATATCCTGCGTACCGGCTGTAATTGTGGGATTATTGTTTGATGACATCATAGATGAGATGTTTTACAACGCAGTTGTTGTGGCCGGTGCATTGATTATATATGGTATTTTGTTTATCATTATCGAAAACTGGAACAAAGGAAGACGACCGGCAGTTCGCCGTGTATCGGAAATCAGTTACAGCACGGCAGTGATTATCGGTATTTTTCAGGTTTTGGCTGCTATCGTGCCTGGAACCTCGCGTTCAGGAGCGACAATTATTGGCGCGCTCTTAATTGGCGTCAGCAGAGGTGTGGCAGCAGAATATACATTTTATCTGGCAGTCCCGGTTATGTTTGGAGCCAGCATCCTTAAGATTATCAAAGGCGGTCTGAGTTTTAGCGCGATGGGCTGGGTAACACTTCTTGTTGGTATGCTGGTAGCGTTTATCGTATCACTGTTTATTATTCGATTCATGATGAGTTACATACGCAAGCACGATTTCAAAGTGTTTGGATATTACCGAATCGTGCTTGGCGTGATTGTTCTTTTGTACTTTCTCATCAGCGGAGCAGCGGTGATTTAATAGGTTTCCAGACCAAAAAAGTCCAGCAGCCCCGCATAGATGGCATACGCAAATCGGTACTGCTCGGTGGCGAGGAGCATGGCATCTTCATAATTGGTAATATAAGCGAGTTCAATAAGTACGGCGGGCATTCTGGTCCGCCGTAATACATATAGCGAAGGTCGTGCAAAAGTTCCGTTGTTTTTGGTTCCCATGCGGCGGACGATTTCGCTCACAATTGTCTCGCCGAGATAAAAGGCCTCGGAACCGCTTTGGTAGACATAGCTTTCCGTTCCGTTGATGGCTGGATTTTCATTGGCATTGACGTGGATGCTGAGAAAATAATCGGCGTCCCAGCTATTTGCCATGTCCACACGTTGCTGTAGACTGGAGGCATTGCTGTAGCCGAGAATTTCATCCGGAGTTTTTCTTGAAGTCATGGCTTCAAAGCGTGAATCTGCATTTAGAATATCTGCTAAATACACGCCGACAAGATAAGTGATATCCTGTTCGCGAAGCCCGAACCCTTCCGCTCCGGCGTTGAACCCATAGGGATTGTGCCCCTGGTCAATAAAGATTCGGATTGGCATATAGAACTCCTTGTTTCAGTTAATAGTTTAGATATATTTTATGCAGAGGAATGATGAGTGTGATGAGGTTGGATAAATATCTGGCGACATATGCCGGGCTGAGCCGTAAGGAGGCAAAAGCGGCAGTGAAGAGCGGACGGGTGCAGGTGGATGGACGGACGGCAGAAAAATTTGATGAGAAGATTCAGAAAAATGCTGTTGTGTATCTGAATCAGAAATTGATTGTGGTGGAGGAACACATTTATCTTATGTTAAATAAACCGGCCGGTGTCGTGTCCGCGACAAGAGACGACAGAGAGCGGACGGTTGTTGATTTGGTTGACTGCGCCGGGAGAGAACTTTTTCCTGTGGGAAGACTTGACAAAGATGCGGAGGGGCTTCTGCTTCTGACCGATGACGGGGCACTTGCCCACCGTCTCCTCTCGCCGAAATATCATGTCAAAAAGTGTTATTATGTGAGGTATGAGGGCGTATTGTCGGAAGATGCAGCAGAATTGTTCCGGCAGGGAGTGGATATCGGAGAGAAAAAAAACACACTGCCCGCCGAATTGGAAGTATTAGGTGATGGACAGGCAAAACTGACAATATCTGAGGGGAAATTTCACCAGGTAAAGAGAATGATTGCGAAGGTGGGGGGCAGAGTTACTGCGTTGAAGAGACTGACAATGGGGAACCTTGTTTTGGACGATAATCTTGCACCGGGGGAATATCGGAGATTGACAAAAGCGGAGATTGATGATTTGGCCGGACAGTAAAAGTGGTAGAGAAAACTACCAAATGTGGAGGTAACAATGGCGAAGAAAAAATATTATGTAGTAAAAAAAGGAAAGACTCCGGGAATTTATTTTAGCTGGGATGACTGCAAGGCTCAAGTCGATGGATTTGCGGGAGCAGAATATAAGGGATTTGTGACTCTGAGAGAGGCGGAAGAATATCTGGGGGGAGAAATGAGCGCCGTGAACGGAGAGAACACAGCTTCTCCTCTTACGGAGTTGGCCGCGGGAGAGGCGGTTGCCTATGTGGATGGCAGTTATAATGTAAAGACAGGGGAGTACAGTTGTGGAATTGTTTTCTTTTTTGGAGGCGAAGAACTTCATTTGAGCCGGAAAGGGGAGAGCGAGGAACTTGCTGAGATGCGGAATGTTGCCGGAGAGATTCTGGGCGCTGAGATTGCCATGAAAGAGGCGGTGAAGCGGGGGGCAGAAAAACTAATCATCTACCATGATTATCAGGGGATTTCTTCCTGGTGTCTCGGTGAGTGGAAGACAAACAAAGAGGGAACCAAAGCCTATAAAGCATTCTTCGATTCCCTGCAGGGCACACTCGATGTGTCATTTCGAAAAGTCAAGGGACATTCCGGGGATAAGTGGAATGACCTGGCGGATGAATTGGCAAAGAGTGAGATTTTTAATTCGTAAAATACTCACAAAAATACATCTGTGAATTCAGTGGCTTTTTGCCGCGCTGGTCCACTTTCTCGTAAGTGTTATTCTTGCCGAGAATGTGGGCTTTTTTTGTGTCGGCGAGTTGGATTTTCAGAATGTGGATAATCTCCTTTTTTAAATCCTCTGCCTCAACCGGAAACAGAATCTCAATTCGCTTGTCGAGATTTCTTGGCATCCAGTCTGCACTTCCCATATAAATTTGAGGATTCCCGTTGTTTTCAAAGTAAAAAATGCGAGCGTGCTCCAAAAAGGTGCCGACAATAGAGCGGACATGGATGTTTTCGCTGAGCCCCGGCACTTCGGCGCGCAGGCAGCAGATGCCGCGGACAATAAGCTCAATCTCTACTCCGGCAGCAGAGGCATCATATAACGCCTCAATAATACCCGGATCACAGAGAGAATTCATCTTGGCGATAATTTTTGCAGGGCGGCCTTTGACGGCGTTCTCGCGCTCTCTGTTAATGAAAAAGAGGAATTTGTCACGAAGCCAGTTCGGAGCCAGAGATAATTTGTTCCAGCCCAGAGGCTCCGAATACCCTGACAGCATGTTGAACACGGCAGTTGCGTCCTCGCCGTAAGGCCGTTTGCAAGTGAACATGCCCATGTCTGTATAGAGTTTTGCGGTAGAGTCGTTGTAGTTGCCTGTCCCGAGATGGACGTAGCGTCGAATGCCGTCCTCTTCGCGTCGAACGACCAGTGTAATTTTGCTGTGCGTTTTTAATCCGACAAGGCCATAAATAACGTGGCATCCGGATTTTTCCAGTTTTCTTGCCCATACAATATTATTCTCTTCGTCAAAACGCGCTTTTAATTCCACGAGAACTGAGACTTGCTTTCCGTTTTCTGCCGCCTCAGCGAGAGAAGCAATAATGGGAGAATTACTGCTGACGCGGTACAAGGTCTGCTTGATAGCGAGAACGTTCGGATCTTTCGCTGCTGTGCGGACAAAATTGACAACCGGATCAAAGGACTCATATGGATGGTATAATAGAATGTCGCGCTCGCGAATCTGCTCAAACAGTCCACGTTCCGGATCAATCATTTTTGGCTGCTGTGGGGTAAACGGCTTATCTTTGAGCCGTTCAAAGCCCTCCAAGCCATATACCTTCATAAGAAACGTGAGGTCAAGGGGACCGCTGACACGGTAGATGGCCTCATCCTCTACCGCCAGTTCTTTTTTTAGAATTTTGCGAAGACGTTTGTCCATGGAATCTTCAATTTCCAAGCGAATTGCCTCGCCCCACTGGCGTTTCTTGAGCTGTTTTTCAATTTCAATCAAAAGGTCGGCAGCTTCATCTTCGTCAATATCGAGATCTGCGTTGCGCATGACACGGAACGGTGCGGCACACAGCACTTTGTAGTTCATAAAAAGTTTTTGTATATTTTTTTCGATAATCTGTTCCAGTAAAAGAATGGTTGTACAGCCATCTTCGTCCGAGGGAATCGTGACAAAGCGAGGCAGCACAGACGGAACTTGAACCGTGGCAAAATCAATGGTATCTTTCTTTTTTTTGTCAGCCAAAAGCGCAGCAATATTCAGTGTTTTGTTGCGAATCAGCGGAAATGGGCGGGAAGAGTCCACTGCCATCGGAGTTAATACCGGAAAGACCTCTTGCTGAAAATAAGAGTCCACGTAGTCAGACTGTTCCTGCGTGAGATTCTCGTGAGCGGTAATAATTTTCAGTCCCTCTTTTTTTAGGGCAGGCAAAAGAGAGCGGTTCAATGTAGAATATTGTGCCAGCATAAAATCATGTGCTTTCTTTTGAATCGCGTCAATCTGTTCAGACGCTGTCATGCCGGCAATGTCCCGTTTGCTGTAGCCTGCATTTACCTGGTCTTTCAGAGAGGCGACACGAATCATGAAAAACTCATCCAGATTGGATGCCGTAATACTTAAAAATTTTAGGCGTTCCATCAGAGGGATCGTTTTGTCCCTTGCCTCAGACAGACATCGCCCGTTAAAATCCAGCCAGCTCAATTCTCTATTTGTAAATTTTTCCATTGTGTTACCTCCCTTACCTTCCGGTCCGTTTTTGGCGGAGAATTGGACGAATTCCAAATACCTCCTGAAATACATTTGCCTTGTCGTGGAATAATCCCTTTTCTAACGTGATGTCTGCCATTGTGTCAGCCGTGATTGTGAGAATTCCATCTTCGAGTGCTACTCCGACATTTTTTATCTTTTGACGATTGCTCTTATCGAGTACATTCGCCGTCTTTAGAATCGCATTTAATTTCACTATTGTGATATAGTCCTCGCGTGTGAATTCATCCGCCAGTTCTGTGTAGTCAGGAAAAGAATCCTTGTTGTAGCGGACGACATTGGCGATTATTGCGCGCTCTTTGTGGGAGATGCCGATGATTTCCGTAGACATAATGATACGGTAGGAACATTCCCGGGACTGAAGCTCGTTAATATAAGTGCCGCAACTGTGGAGAATCACGCTAATTTGCAGAAGCAGACGTTCTCTTTTTCCGAGACCGTGAAGTTTGCGTATTCTGTCAAAAATCTGCAAGGCGAGTGTCTGAACATTTTCGATATGGTTCATGTCTGATTTGTATTTTTGGGCAATATGCTCTGCACTTGAAAGGATATCCTGAACGAAATCATGTCCCAGTTTGAATTTGACTTTTTTCTCTGCAAAATCGGCAGACATTCCATCGCTCAAATCAATGCAGGACATAGAGAGGTCATCGCAGGACGTCAGACGTGATATTTTTCGACAGATGAGTACTGTCGGCAAGAACAGTGCAGCTTTTTCACTTCCGGAAAAAAGTTCTTTAGGAAGTTTTTTACGATTCAGTAATTTCTTTGATACATGCCCGTCAAAGTCGGGATTTTGACTTTTTAAATAGTAATAAATATCCGGTATCATTTCGCCGATGACAATGATGTGATGGATTTCAATGTTGTTCAGGTATAAGCGTTTGAACAGTACCAGATCTTTTTCAATGTATTCATCGATTAAAGCATTAAAATCATAGGCCTCTTCCTGTACGACAATAAGAAGTTCGCGGATTCGTGCTGAGCCTAACCGTAAATTCTGTGTGGCAGTGAGTTTGCCTGACTGGAAAATCGACAACTGTACACTCCCGGCATCAATATCCACTAAAAGTGTAGTGTCATGAGTCAGTAGATTAAATACATTGGTTTCCAGTGTTAGAGCTTTATAATACAAAAAGCGTGCTTCGCTGTTGCTGATGACTTTTACTTTGAAGCCGGTCTGTACTTTAATCTGGTCGATTACGACAAAAGAATTCTGTGTTTCGCGAAGTTCACTTGTGACATACACCTGTTCGGAATCAACATCAAAACCGGCCATAATCCGCTTGAAATCATTGAGTGTGGAACAGATTTCACTGACAGTCTGATATGAGATGAACTCTTTGCGGTAAGTCTCCGTGAAGAGGGATAATTTCCGGCGCACATGCGTGAGTTCACGGATTCCATACTGTTTGGAAATCTCATAAATTTTCATCGACAGGTCATTGGAATTGATGTTGATGGCCGCATAAATTGAATTTGCCATAGTCACCCCATTTCTGCGCCCTCTGCCGGCGCCGTTAATTCTAATCTTATTGTACACCGTTTTGGAGGAAAAAACCAGTCATTATTGACGATATTTTTAAATAATGGTACACTATATGAAACCGATTGTTTTAAGGAAAGGTGGCATCAGAGATGAAGAAAAAACTTGGATTTATCGGGTTCGGTTTGATTGGCGGATCGATTGCCAGAGCGTTGAAAAAGAGAAGTGAAGATTTTACTATTATCGTCTACACGAGAAGGAAAAATCCCAACTTAGACATGGGGGTAAAAGAGGGTATTATCGATGAACTTGTCTATGAGGTGGATGAGTCTTTTTCTGTGTGTGATATTATATTTCTCTGTGCACCTGTACTGAAAAATATTGAGTTTCTCAGTGCGTTGAAATCAATAATGAAACCTTCCTGTATCTTGACGGATGTGGGAAGCGTCAAAGGAAATATATGCAAGGCAGCGAGAGAAGAGGGGCTTGCGTCACGTTTTATCGGAGGGCATCCGATGGCTGGTTCGGAGAAGACCGGTTATGAGAATTCAACAGATTCTCTTTTGGAAAATGCGTATTATCTCCTTACTCCGAATGAGGAGAACCGCCCGGAGGATGTGAGTACAATGAGAGAACTTGTCGGGCTGACCGGTGCTAATTGCGTCGTGCTGGACGCATCTGAGCACGACCGGATCACGGCGGCTATCAGCCATGTCCCACATATTATTGCGGTGTCGCTTGTCAATATGGTTCGAGAAAATGACGGAGAGGAAGAAAATATGAAGTCCTTTGCTGCCGGCGGTTTTAAGGATATTACCAGAATCGCGTCTTCCTCCCCTGCCATGTGGCAGGATATCTGTCTTGCCAACCGAGAGTCGATTCAGGATTTTCTTCTCTATTTTGAGGAGCAGCTGCGGAATTTTCGGCAGATGATGTCCGAGGGGAATGCAGGAGGGATTTATGAGGAATTTGACCGGGCGGGAGAGTATCGGAATTCCATTCCGAACAAGAAGAGCAGTATCATTGCCCGTTCTTATGAATTGTATATTAATATCGACGACCGCACCGGGGCAATTGCAGCGATTGCCACGCTATTGTCAAAAAGTCAGATTAGCATCAAAAATATCGGCATAGTACATAACCGTGAATTTGAAGATGGTGTTCTGAGGCTTGCTCTTTATACGGAGGAAGATATGCGTGCAGCAGATCGTGTGCTGACCAGAAATCGTTACACGGTCATCCGCCGGGGTTAGGGGACTGAGAAGGTGATTGCCTGCTTGTGATTGGTGATCACCGCTTTTTTATGCGTGCCGCCATTTTCTCCGTCAAGAGTATAGGCGATTTCCGTATCCGCATCAATGGTTATTTTTTTTCCTTTCATAACATGAATCTGGGAACTCTCTTCTCCTGTCAGAAAAAAACTGATTGCCAGGTTAAGCTCAATTGGGTTTTTTGGTTCTTTTACAAAAATGGCATCAAAATATCCGTCATCAAGAAGGATTTTCTTTCGTTTATAGAGATTCATGCCTCCTACGGACTTGGCGTTCGTCACCATGCCGAGAATACAGTCGTTGTCCCAGATTTCTCCGTCTGCATCTACCCGGACGTGGGAACTTTTTATCGTGTTTAATTGGAGTGCGCCCTCAAGTATATAAGCCGGTTTGCCGAGAAGATTTTTTGTTGCCTGGGGAGTTTCGTAGGAGACAGAGGTGAAGGCACCAAAAGCGGCTACATAGGTAAAATAGTGACCGTTCAAATCCCCGATGTCATAGGCGTGGTGTCTGTCACTTGCCGCTACTTCGGCAGCGTTTAAAATTCGCTTGGGAATTCTGATTCCTGTGGCAAAATCATTTACTGTGCCGGTGGGAATATAGCCACAGACCGGCTGTCTGCCTGAGTTGTCTGAAAGAAGACTATTCATCTCACGAAGTCCTTTTAATTCCATCAGACCGTGAACGACTTCGTGCAGGGTGCCGTCTCCGCCGGAACAGATAATTCTGTCATAATCCGTTCCGCGTTCAAGGACACAGTTGGTCGCATCCTCCGGTTTAAGAGTTGGATAAACAGTAGTGTCAAAACCTGCGTGGCGAAATATTTCCAGCACATCAGACAAGTGATTTTTTAAAGCACCCTTTCCGGCGTTAGGATTGTAGATAAAAAGAACACGTTCCATAGATTCCTCCCTTAATCATCTAAAATTATCATAGCATCTCCGAAAGAAAAAAAGCGGTAACGCTCTTTGACGGCGAGTTCATAGGCTTCCATCATCTGTTCTTTTCCCGCCAGGGCCGAGACAAGCATGAGGAGTGTGGACTCCGGCAGATGAAAGTTTGTGATGAGAACATCCATGCAGCGAAAGGAGTAGCCGGGGTAGATAAAAATGTCGGTATCTCCCTCGCCTGCCTGTAGAATACCGTTCTCATCGGCAGCAGACTCAATGGTGCGGCAGCTTGTTGTTCCGACACAGACGATTCGCCCGCCATTTTTCTTTGCCTGATTGATTTTTTCTGCTTCTTCCGGGGCGATTCTATAAAATTCTGAGTGCATATGGTGACTCTCTACATCGTCAACTTTGACCGGACGAAAGGTGCCCAGTCCCACGTGAAGTGTGACATTGGCAATCGTTATCTGTTTTTCTTCTAATTTTTGAAAAAGTTCTTCTGTAAAGTGAAGTCCGGCTGTCGGTGCCGCTGCGGAACCTTCGTATTTGGCATAAACTGTCTGGTAACGGTTTTTGTCTTTCAATTTGTGGGTGATGTAGGGGGGAAGAGGCATCTGTCCGAGTTCGTCAAGGATTTCCTCAAAAATTCCCTCGTAGTGAAATTGAATCAGCCGGTTGCCGTCCTCTAACACATCGATAATCTCCCCGGTAAGGATACCGTCGCCAAAGGTCAAAGCGGCGCCGGTTCTTGCCTTTTTTCCCGGCTTTACAAGTGTTTCCCAGATGTCGTTTTCGCGACGTTTAAGTAAGAGAAGTTCTACGGTTGCGCCTGTGTCTTTTCTGATTCCGAACAATCTTGCCGGGATTACCTTTGTGTTGTTTCGGACAAGGCAGTCTCCGGGGTTCAGATAGTCAACAATATCTCGAAAACTGCGATGCTCGATGCGGTGAGATTTTCTGTGTACGACCATGAGGCGGGAAGCGCTTCGGTCAGATAGCGGATCCTGTGCAATCAGTTCTTCCGGAAGGTTATAATAAAAATCACTGGTTTTCAAAACGATTCACCCACTTCTTTTTTGTTATTTGCACAATATCTTATCATTTTTGAAAAATATCGTCAACAGTTGTTGCCGAAAAATGGTGGTTGTGTTATCATATTAGGGGAGGCGATGTCAGGATGTTAAGCGAAGAGAAGATAAAAAAAATGCTCCGCTTGTCCGAATATGAAACAGGTCAGGGAAGTATTGATCTGCGGCGCGTCCGGTATATGAAAATGGATTATGTCCGGTTAGAAATCATTAAGACAGTGGCAGCTACTGTCATTGCCTTTGTGCTTGCCGCCGGTTTGCTGGTGTTATATCAGGCGGATTTTATATTTGCAAATGCGCTTTCGCTGCCGCTTCGGGAGATTTTGATATGGAGTGGCTGTGTTTTTGTGCCGCTATGTACGGTGTGTGTTGTTACTACATGGCGTGTGGCTGCCCGGCTGTACGAGGAGTCTCATGCGCGGGCGAAGATTTATTATACAACTCTGCAAGAATTGCTTGAGTTGTACGACGAAGAGGAACAGCGACAGGAGGAAACAGACACATGATGATTCTCTTACTGCTAAAGAGCAGAATAAAGAATTTTTATGAGGGTCACTACCGGGTTGTCCGGGGGTGCATGAAGGCACTGGTGTCATTTTTTGCAATATTTCTTGTGACCCGTCGATTGAATTATAATGACATACTTGGCACATATCCGGCGCTGATTGCCGTAGCCGCTCTGTGTGGAGTGACACCGGATATTATAGCTGCACTGGCTGTCGGTGTGGTGATTTGTGTGGAAATTTTTCATGTATCTGCCTTACTCGGTGGTAGTATGGTCGCTATATTCATCATATACTTTTTATTGTTTGGGCGATTGGGACACAGGCAGGCATTTGTGATTTTTGCAATTCCGGTTCTGTCAATGCTGCATATTGATTGTACAGTACCGATTGTGTCAGCGCTTTTTATGTCACCGGGACTGCTTCCATCCATTCTCATGGGAATTCTTCTGCAATATATCCTGCAGGGAATTACAGAGTATTCCGTGTTGGAGCAAACCTCGACACAGAGTGACATTACATCCTCGCTTCACTATCTGATCGATGGTCTTAGAAGCAATAAGATGATGGCGGTCACCATGGTGGCGTTTTTGTTGACGTTTCTGTGTGTGTATCTGGTGAGGAAAAGGCAGATCAAGAATGCGCCTCAGATTGCTATTTTAGTTGGGGCGATTGTGATGATGTCAGTGGAGTTGTTGTGCAATATTTTGATGGATTTGCAGATCGGAACGGGACTTTTGGCGTTGCAGGTTGTGATTTCGGCTGCGATTGCGTATATTATACAGTTCTTCCATTTGACGCTGGATTACCATGGAACAAAAAAATTACAGTTTGAAGATGATGAATACTATTATTATGTGACAGCAGTTCCTAAATTTAAAGTGACGGTCGTTGACCGCACCGTAACAAGAATTTTATCTGAGAGAAAGGAGGGCAAAGAATGAATACCATTCGCAATTTTATTGATAATTATGTTGTTTGGTTTACGATACCGAAGTTTACTGCGATTGACATTATTGAGATTGTCATTATTGCCTATGCCCTCTATCACATTATTGTGTGGATTAAAGATACAAGAGCATGGGTGTTGTTAAAGGGTATGATTGTGTTGGGAGCGATTTTTATCGTGGCGCTCCTTTTGGAGATGAATGTAGTTCTCTGGATTTTCAGGAATGCTATGGTTGTCGGTATTATGGCATTGGTTGTCATTTTTCAGCCTGAACTTCGCAATGCTTTGGAGAAACTCGGAAGACAGAGGATTTTCTCTAATATTACTGTTTTTGAGGGGAAAAATAGTCGAAATGAACGTTACTCCGAAAAGAGTATTAAGGAAATTATCAAGGCAGTCTATGACATGGCAAAGGTTAAGACAGGGGCCTTGATTGTTGTGGAAAGAGAAATTCAATGCCGGGAATATGAGCACACGGGAATTCCGATTAACGCCGAGATCAGTAGTCAGTTGATGGTTAATATTTTTGAACATAATACACCGCTTCATGACGGTGCCGTTATTTTGAGAGATGACAGGATTATTTCAGCGACCTGCTATCTGCCGTTATCCAACAACCTGGCTGTCAGCAAGGAACTGGGGACGAGGCATCGTGCCGGCCTCGGAATCAGTGAGGTCTCGGATTCTGTGACGATTATTGTCTCTGAGGAGACAGGTGCAGTATCGTTGGCGATGGATGGAAAACTTTACAGAAAGGTTGACGCAGATACCTTAGAGATGCGTTTGATTGAGGCATCGAGTCGTCTGCCTGAAGACAGAAAGAAAAAGAAAGGGAGGGCAAAAAGTGGGCGGAAGAATAAGAAATAAACTGACGAATAACTTGATGATAAAGATTTTGTCCCTTATCGTGGCCTTTCTTTTTTGGCTGGTGATTATCAATATTACAGATCCTACGACGACAAGGGTGTTCACGGGGATTCCGGTCAAGGTTTTGAATGAAAATGTTATTACATCGGCAAATCGTGTGTATGAGATTGAAGAGGGGGACACGGTCGATGTCACGGTGAAAGGAAAACGCAGCGTGATTGAGACGTTGAATCGGAGTGATTTTGCCGCGACAGCGGATATGAGTGACCTGTCTTCGGTGAATGCAGTCAATATTTCGGTTGAAATCCGGTCCGGTATCAATGACGCAGAGTCGATTGATATTGACTGGGGCAATGCTATGCTGAAAGTTAAACTTGAAGACCGTGAGACTCAGAAATTCCAGGTTAAAGTAGAGCATCAGGGTGAGGTTGCACAGAATTATGTGCTGGGAGACATTGTTGCCAAGCCGAATATTATTGAAGTGTCCTGTGGCGCCTCGAAGTTCAAGAAGATAGATCATGTAGGCGTACTTGTAACTCTGAATAAAGAAAAGAAAGATTTTACAAGAGAATACCAGCCGGTGTTGTATGATGCGGATGGAGATATTATAGACAGTTCGAACGTCACTTTTGGCAGTGATACCATCAGTGTATCGATTGAGGTTTTGAAGAAGAAAGAATTGTCCATTTATGTCAAGACGAAAGGTAAGCCGGCCGATGGCTATCGCCTGGCTCAAACAGTGTTCCAACCGGAGACAATCTGGGTGTCCGGTAAGTCATCAGCACTTAAGAAAGAAGAATCCATTACGATTCCGATTGATATATCCGGTGCGACAAAGGATGTTGAGAAAGAAATTGATTTGCTGGAATATCTCTCTGACGGCGTTTCTATTGTAGGGGATACTACAACACTGTCTGTCAGATGCGAGATTGAAGAGAGCGGAAGTCGAACATTCACACTGACTTCTTCTGATATAGCAATTAAGAATCTGCCGGCAAACAGTACCGTTGAATACGAGGATGAATCCATTAAGTATGCTGTTGTGTTGACGGGGCAGGATTCTGTGCTGGAAGATTTATCTCTCAGTACACTGGGAGCCTATGTGGATTTGGCAGGATGTGGAATTGGAGAGCACACTCTTGAGGTCAAATTTAATCTGCCTTCCGGCGTTAAATTAAAAAAGAAGGCGAAGGTTGTGCTTATTTTGCGAAGCCAAAACGGTGAGACGATTACACCGACAACGGAGACAGCGACGCCGGAACCAACACCGTCACCGACGCCGGAATCGGAAGAGACACCAGAGCCGACAGAGGAAGCCAAAGAAGAGTAAAAAATACAAAAAGGGAAACTCAATATATTGAAAAGCAGCTGCCGCACCATAGTTTTATGGTGCAGCAGCTGCTTTTATATAACCATTTTGGCGAGATGCGTTGATTACAACGGGATATTGCCGTGTTTTTTATGAACACCGTCAACCGCTCTTTTGTCAGATAACATAATAATGTCGCCATAAATGCGTTCTCTGGTTGCTTCCGGCTTGATAATCTCATCGACATAGCCGTGCATAGCTGCAATGCTCGGATTCATGAATTTCTCATTGTATTCATCAATCTTTTCCTGGCGGAATGCTGCCTTCTCTTCCGGAGACATGGTCTTCATCTGCTTGCCATATAGAATATCTGCTGCACCTTCAGCACCCATAACGGCAATCTCTGCGGTCGGCCATGCGTATACAAAGTCGGCGCGCAGATGCTTGCTGCTCATAGCGATATAGGCACCGCCGTATGCCTTCCGGAGAATAATGTTAATCTTGATTGTCGTGGCCTCGGAGTACGCATACAGAAGTTTAGCTCCATGGCGGATAATTCCTTTATATTCCTGGTCTTTGCCGGGCAGGAATCCGGGTACGTCTGTCAGTGTGACAATTGGGATGTTGAACGCATCACAGTAGCGGATGAATCGTGCTGCCTTGTCTGAGGAATCACAGTCAAGAACGCCCGCCATGAATTTTGGCTGGTCGGCGATGATACCGATGGCAACACCTTTGACGCGGCCGAATCCGACAACGACATTGGTTGCAAATTCTTCCTGAACTTCAACGAAAGATTCCTGATCCACAATTCCCTGAATGACATCGTGAATATCATAACTCTGGTTGCTCTGCTCCGGAATGATATGGGCAAGAGCTTCGTTAAAATGAACATTGCTGCTGTAATTGGTGAGTGCCTTGTTTGTGTGAAGGTAACCTTCCTGAAAGCAAGGCGGGATAATGGAGATGAGTTCTCTTACCCGCTTAAAGCACTCTTTCTCATCCGGCATATGGAAGTGAGCGACACCGCTCTTGGAGGCGTGTACATTGGCTCCGCCCAGAGCGTCAGCTGTAATATCTTCATTCGTCACGCTCTTGATAACTTTAGGTCCGGTAACGAACATCTGGCTGATGTTATCAATCACAAAGATGAAGTCTGTGATACCCGGAGAGTAAACGGCACCACCGGCGCAGTTTCCGGCTATAATAGAAATCTGCGGAATATAACCGGAGGCCATTGTATTATAATAGAAGATTTCGCCGTAGCCGGCAAGGGCATTGACACCTTCCTGGATACGCGCTCCGCCGGAATCATTGATACCAATGACCGGGCAACGGTTCTCAATCGCCATCTTGATGGCATTTGCAATCTTAAAACCGTGCTGTTTGCCCAGTGTACCGCCAATAACAGTGAAGTCCTCTGAGTAAATGACTACTTTTTGTCCGCCAATCGTACCATATCCGGTAATGACACCATCGTAAGGGAACTGTCCCTTTTTGATATTGAAGGCATCCTCTAAATTCGTCATGTTGGAACCGATCTCGCGGAAAGAATCTTCATCGAGGAGCATGCAGATTCGCTCCAGGGCATGAAGTTTGCCGAGCTTATGTTGTTTTTCTACATTATAAACCATTGTTCAATCTCCATTCTTTCAAAATATAGTAACAAAACATGTTAAAAATACATATAATATGATACCATAAGAGTAAAATATGTCAACAATATGTTAAAATCGGCAAAAAATTTCCATGAATAGTTGACGAAATATGAGAGATAATGATATAATCTATTGATTGAATAACAAATTACAAAGGACGGAGTGTAGTCATGAAGCAATTTGTAGACAATTTCCGCAAATATTTTTATTTGCTTGGACAACTTGTCAAAAAAAATATAAAATTGAGATATCGTCGCTCTTATCTGGGGATGCTGTGGACGTTGATTGAACCACTGCTCACGATGATTGTATTGACGGTTGTGTTTGGAAACCTGCTTGGGAGAAATAGTAATGATGCGGCATTTGCCGGCGTTCCGTTTCCTATTTACATCTTGACAGGACGATTGTTGTATTCGTTCTTCTCATCGGCTACGAATAGTGCCATGAAGTCGATTCGCAGCAACGGTGCCATGATAAAAAAGGTATATGTACCCAAATATATTTATCCGTTGTCAGGAATCGTGGCGAATTTCATTATATTCCTGATTTCGTTGGTCGTACTGGTTGGAGTTATGGCTTACTTTATTTCGACGGGCGTTTATCAGGCTCCGATTAACGGGCTTTTTGTTGGGTTGATTTTTCCGCTTAATCATCTGTTTTTTGTGGGCATGGGGAATTGGTATGATTTTGGCGACGCTGTGTGTTTTTTTTCGCGATATCGAGTATTTATGGAGTGTCATGCTGATGCTGATTATGTATTGTAGTGCGATTTTCTATTTTGTGGATCATATGGGAGGCAATACACAGAGACTGATAAAGTTAAATCCATTGTTTGGCATTATTCATAATTTTCGCCGCACATTTTTTGGACAACCATTTGATATGGTGCTATTGCTATATACGACACTGTTTGCGCTGTTTACCTTATTGATTGGAATGTTTGTATTTTACCGCAAACAGGATTCCTTTATTCTTCATATTTAATTAAGGAGGAGAACATCGTGGCGAAAAAACCGGTGGCACTGAGGGTTGATCATGTGAGCATGAAATTCAATCTCAGTTCTGAAAAAGTAGATAATATTAAAGAATATATTATCAAGATGATAAAAAAAGAGTTGATGTACCAGGAGTTTTGGGCACTGAGAGACGTGGATTTTACTGACAGAAAAGGTGGCCGGCTTGGTATTATGGGGTTCAATGGCGCAGGAAAAAGTACACTTCTCAAAATCTGTTCCGGAGTTTTAAAGGCGACAGAGGGGAAGGTTACCACAGTAGGTAAAATCGCACCGCTTTTGGAGTTGGGTGCAGGTTTTGATAAGCAGTATACAGGAAGAGAAAATATTTTCCTGTATGGTTCTATGCTTGGTTTTAGCAGAGATTTTTTGACAGAGAGGTACGATGAAATTGTAGAATTCTCGGAATTAGGGGAATTTATTGATGTGCCGGTCAAAAACTATTCTTCCGGTATGAGAGCCCGTCTTGGATTTGCGGTTGCCACGATTGTGGAGCCGGACATTCTTATTCTGGATGAGGTGCTGAGTGTCGGAGACGCTAAGTTCCGGAAAAAGTGTGAAAAACGTGTCAAGAGCATGTTTGACAAAGGTGTTACAGTGCTTTTTGTATCACACTCAACCAATCAGGTTTTGCAGATTTGCAACCGGGGAATCCTTCTTGAACAGGGACAACTGATTGCACAGGGGTCGGCAGCCGATGTCGTAAGTTTTTATGAAGCCAAAATGGCAATGCAGTCAAAGTAAGAAAGTATGGAGGAAATCATGAAGAAAGTAATCACGTATGGTACATTTGATTTATTGCATGTAGGACACATCAATCTTTTGCGTCGCGCAAAGGCATTGGGCGACTATCTGATTGTTGTAGTGTCCTCAGATGAATTCAATGCCGGCAAGGGAAAGAAGGCATATCATTCTTTTGAAGACAGAAAACAGATTCTTGAGGCAATTCGCTATGTTGACGAGGTTCTGCCGGAGTATACCTGGGAACAGAAGGTGGATGATGTGGTAAAGAATGATGTCGATGTTTTTGTTATGGGAAATGACTGGGAAGGTAAGTTTGATTTCCTGAAAGAGTACTGCGAGGTTGTTTATCTTCCGAGAACAGAAGGAATTTCCACGACGAAGATTAAAGAAGACTTAAATATGAAGGGATGATTCCGGCAACGATGATAAAAAAAGCAGGGTACTATATATTTGCCGTGTTTTTTACCATATTCCGACTCTTTCCGCTCAAACGAGACAAAGTTTTTTTTGTGGCAACACATGACGATAGTGAAGAGGGGAATGTTGGGATTGTCGCGGAAGCACTGAAGAGAACAAAGCCAGAGGTAAAACAGGTTTTTCTCACGAAAAGAGATGGAATCCGAAGGCCATTTTCGTTTTTTGTGGGAAAGGCATATCATCTTGCTACAGCGGGTACAATATTTATGGATAATGAGTTTATGCCGATGGCGTATATTACGTTTTCGAAGCAGGCGAAGGTTGTACAGCTCTGGCATGGTACCGGCAGCATTAAGAAATTTGGCCTTGATGTTGAGACGGGTGAAGTTGCGAGGCTTGCAAGAAAGGCAAATCGTCGGATTACGCATTTGATTGTCAATTCCGAACTGACCAAAAAGCAGTATGAGGGGGCATTTCAGGTGCCCGAGAGGAATATATATATACTGGGACTTCCGAGAACGGATTTGATATTAGATACGAAAAAGATGAAAGAAAAGCAAGAACACTTCTATGTGGAATATCCGGAGTTAAAGGGAAAGCGCTGTGTGCTGTATGCACCGACATTTCGCGATAATGAAACACAGCATCCAAGAATTAATCTGGGGTTTTCGCAGCTTCTGAAAGCGATGGATGAGAACGATGTTCTTCTCCTTCGATTGCATCCTCATGTGGCGGCGAATTATTCAGATGTTAAATTGGGAGCGTATGGGGGACGAATCAGGAATATGTCGTACTACAGTGGTGTTTCCACTCTTTTATCCGTGGCGGACTGCCTGATTACCGATTATTCCTCGATTGTTTTTGAATATTGTCTTTTGAAAAAACCGATGATATTCTATGCCTATGATTTGGAAGAGTTTCGTGAGAAGAGCCGTGGTTTTTACCCTGCGGATTATGAGAGTTATGTGCCGGGGCCGGTTGCTTACTCACAGGCTGATTTAGAAAGAATCTGGAAGGAATGGCGCTTTGATGAGAAAAAACTTTCAGATTTTAATGCCCAAACATTTCAATATCTTGACCAAAATGCGGTTGGGCGGCTTTTGGAATTGATTTTTTGACGAGAATGGTATATAATAAGTGACAAGTTTCTAAGAGAAGAACGGAGGTTTATTGTGGAGGTACTTTTACAGAGAAAGCTGAGCTTAGTATTTTTGATTGTTCAGTTCTTGTTGTCGGCAGTTCTTTGCGGACTGGCAATTTATGTTGGGTTTATTCCAACAAAGTATATTGTGGCATTGATTGCTGTTTGTGTGATTCTTATGATTTATCAGGTGCTGAGTCAGCTGACAAACAACAGTTATGTGTTTGGAAGAATATTATGTATTTTTTTCTGTGCCTTTTTTGTTGGCGGTGGATATTATATGTATGATGCTTATGCGGCAGTAGAAGAGGTGACAGAGGCAGATACAAAGGTAGATGTCATTTCCTTTTATGTATTGAAGGCGAATTCTGCACAGACGCTGGAGGATGCCAAAGGGTATAAGTTTGGTATATTGAGTGAACTTGACCGCGAGAATACAGATGAGTCGATTGCAGATGCTGAGAAAAGGGTCGGGACAACATTGCATACCGTTGAGTTCGATGATACTACAACATTAGTAGATGCGCTTTATGCGAAGGACGTGGAGGTTGTTGTATTCAACCAGGCTTATCTTAACACGGTCGAAGATCAGTATAAGACCTTTGCGGAAGACACTCGTGAATTGTCCCAGAATTCGATTACAACAGTGGTTGAAGTTGAGAACAGATATGAGGATACTGATGTTACTACGAAGCCGTTTAATGTCTATATCAGCGGTATTGATGTATATGGTGATATCTCTCAGACGAGTCGAAGCGATGTGAATGTCATTGCGACGATCAATCCGGTGACAAAGAAGATTCTCCTGAGCAGTACTCCGCGAGATTATTATGTGCCGCTCTACAAAAAAGGTGGGCAGTCCTTGTCCGGCGGAATGTGTGATAAGCTGACTCATGCAGGTATTTACGGTGTGGACTGTTCGATCAATACATTAGAGAAGTTATATGATATTGATATTGACTATTATGTGCGAGTGAATTTTACGAGCGTTAAGGAGATTGTAAATCTTCTTGGTGGTGTGAAAGTATATTCGGATTATGATTTTATCTCTGACTGGGGACCGGATGGTGCAGGGACTCATTATTCGTTCAAAAAGGGATACAATAAAGTCAACGGCAAGAAGGCATTGGCGTTCTGCCGGGAGAGACACCATTTTGCCAATGGAGATTATCAGCGAGGCAGAGATCATCAGCACATGATCGAGGCAATTTTGAATAAGGCGATGTCACCTTCTATTTTGCCGAATTTTTCGCAGTTGTTAAAGAAATCAAAGAAGATGTTCCAGACCAATATGTCAACAAAGAAAATTGCTTCGATTTGTAACATGCAGTTGAGTGATATGGCACAGTGGAAGATTGTGTATGCCAATGCGGATGGAAGTGGAGCAAAAAAGACGACGTATTCGATTCGTTCCACTGCTCTTTATGTGTGTGAGCCGGATTATGATTCTGTTGCAAAGCTTACAAAGAAGATTAAGAAGGTTATGAAAGAGACCAAAAAAGACGATGAGAAAGATGAGGATTCATCAGATGAAGCTCAGGCTACGTTGAAACCATGATAAAATGTGCGGCCGCCCTGAATGGGCGGTCGTTTTGGGAGGTAAATGATGAGCGAGAGACGTAATATTATTTTTTCTCCACCGGATATTACAGAAGAAGAGATTGCAGAAGTAGCAGATGCTCTGCGTTCCGGCTGGATTACAACTGGTCCGAAAACCAAAGAACTGGAACGGCGTCTGGCATCGTATTGTCGAACAAAACGGGCGGCATGCCTGAATTCTTCAACAGCATCAATGGAGATGACACTGCGGTTGTTTGGTATTGGACCGGGGGACGAGGTTATCACGACAGCTTATACATATACAGCTACAGCCAGCGCAATCTGTCATACCGGTGCTACGCCCGTTTTAATTGATTTGTCGGAAGATTCTTATGAAATGAATTATGAGGCTGTCGAGAGGGCAATTACGGCAAAGACGAAAGCTATTGTGCCTGTTGATATTGCAGGTATCATGTGTGACTATGATAGGATAATAGAGATTTCAGAAAAGAAAAGGGAGTTATTTCAGCCTTCGGACAACCGGTATCAGAAATCTCTTGGGCGGATTCTTGTCATGGCAGATTCCGCACATGGATTTGGTGCAAAGAGAGATGGGAAAATGAGTGGTCAGATGGCTGATTTTACTACATTTTCCTTCCATGCAGTAAAAAATCTCACAACAGCCGAAGGGGGAGCCGTCACATGGCGGGAATTACCGGGGATTGATTCAGAGGAGATTTATAAAGAATTCATGCTTTTGTCGCTTCATGGTCAGTCAAAAGATGCTCTTGCCAAGACAAAATTGGGTGGATGGGAATACGACATCCTGTTCCCGGCATATAAATGCAACATGACAGATGTTTCAGCGGCGATAGGTCTTGTTCAGCTAGAACGCTATTCCGGAATGCTCAAAAGACGGAGAAAAATAATAGAGCAGTACGAGGAGGGACTGGCTTACATCAATCGAAATCCTTCCGTTCGATTTCATCTGAGCAGTGTTGAGCACTATAATGACAGGGTAACTTCAAGCGGTCATCTTTTCCTCATGAGACTGCAAGGAGCCTCGGAGGAAGAGAGAAATCAAGTGATTCAAAAGATGGCCGAACAGGGTGTGCCGACCAATGTGCATTATAAGCCATTACCACTGCTGACAGCATATAAAAATCTGGGATTCAATATAAAGGATTTTCCGAATGCTTATCGGATGTATAAGAATGAAATAACACTTCCGTTACATACCAAATTGTCGGATGAAGACATAGCCTATATTTTGGACGTTCTGGAAAAGGTACTGGAATATTGAACTTAATTTGTTAATGGGAGACCATAAAAATGAGAAAATGGGAACAATTGCCGGAAACTCTGAGGCGGGATGAGGTGAAACCTTATTATGAACATTTAAGAAAACACAATGTTTCGCTGATCATTAAGCGGCTGATGGATTTTTTTCTGGCACTTATTCTGCTGGTAGTATTGTCACCAATCCTATTTGTCATAGGGGTGCTGGTTGGAGTTACATCACCGGGAGGTGTGTTTTTTCTGCAGGAACGAGTGACTACATATGGACGTCGGTTTCGCATTGTGAAATTTCGTACGATGGTGTCAGATGCAGAGCAGAGAGGCTCCCAGGTGACTTCAGAGGGGGACAGCCGCATTACGGGAATTGGAAAATTTCTTCGTAAAGTGAGATTGGATGAATTGCCGCAGTTGTTTAATATTATCAAGGGTGATATGTCGATTGTGGGGACCAGACCGGAAGTTCCCCGCTATGTAAAGGAGTATACACCGGAGATGATGGCTACGCTTCTTTTGCCGGCAGGAGTTACATCGAAGGCGAGTATCGAATACAAAGATGAAGACCGTCTGCTGGCACAGGGGGCAGATGTGGATAAAATATATACAGAACAGGTTTTGCCTGAAAAGATGAAATATAACTTGCAGTATTTGATGGAGTATTCTCTTGGAAAAGACTTGCTGCTGATGGTTCAGACTGTTATAGCAGTGTGGAGGACATGATTTGATAAGTAAATTACAGGATTTGTTTATTGCTTTGCTAAAGCCATGGATTCCTTTTGTGGGAAAAATCAATGACACAATTAAATATCGAATGATTACCTCCTGTTTTTTTGCGGATTTAGTGCTTTTTTGTGTGGTTCGCTATGTGCTTCGCAAAGAAAGTTATTTTTATAATACAGCATGTGGTATTGTTCTTATGATTATTATTGCCATTTTATCATTGGATCGCTCACTTGTGAAGATTCACTGGCGACGTTCTCTTTGCATCGCATGGTTTGGTATGTGTATCTGTTTTACAATTTCTGACATTCTTGTACCGAAGAAGGCGTGTGGTCTGGGACTAATACTGGCATTGGTTTTTACGGCAGTATTCTTTGTTTGGCAAAATCATACGAGGAAAGATTTGCTTTGGAAATGTTTTAAAGATGCGGTAAAGTTTTCTTTTTGGGTAATGGCAATCTTTTCTTTTTTGTTCCGGCCGCTTTACCCGGGGGGGCGATATGCCGGTATTTTTACAAATCCTAACACGTTTGCTCTATATCTTTTCTTTATCTTTGCGGTCTACATGTCAGATTTGGATTGGATTGTTGAAACCGGGCGTCATTGGAAGAAAAATATAGTGACATATATTAGTCTGGCGCTGATTATTTTTTATTTGTCTATGACACAGGCGCGCACGTCCATGGGAGCTATTGTGGCTATTCTGGTTATGTGGCTCTGTTTTCGGGTATACTTTTCTGTAAAGACCCACTTGTGGAAAGCGTTTATAAAATATATCACACACGCCGCTGTTGTTTGTACCGTTTGCTATCCGGTATTCTTTTTTGGAATATCTCATGTGCCTGATCTGATTGGACACCCTGTTGTATTTGAAGGAGAGTCATTATATCTTTCTAATGGAAGCAAAATAACAGATTTTGGGGAGACTGTTGTGGCAGAGTCTGTTGGTGTGGAGAGTACACAGGTGGCTCCCGGAGAAGAGCCGGAGGAGGAAAATGTGCCGGACAATGTAGTAGGGAGATTTGTTTATGTCATGTCACACACGCAGGGGTTGAATGCGCTCACAAGCGGCAGAATTGATATTTATAAGGGATACGCAAAGAAGCTAAATTACAAGGGGCATAAGAATGTATCGCTTGTGATAAACGGAAAGAAAAAAAATCACGCTCACAACAACATGTTGCAGTTTGGGTATACTTATGGTATTATTAGTATGTTTTTTTACGCGATAATTACAGTTTTGTCTGTCGGTTTCTCCATTAAGTTTTATTTGACGAACCGGAGAAAGAATGCCACCTATGCTTTTTTGATACCGGCAGTTTGCGTCGGATTTGTGGTGGCTACCCAGACAGAATGCCTGTTCCTGCCATTTGAGGTGTTCCCGGCATTCGCGTTTTGGTTTGTGTTCGGTGATCTCTTTGTAAAAAAGGTACCGAGAAATAAATTTGTTCAGGAATTAGAGGGGAAAATGAATAGTGGAGAATGAAATATGACAATATTTATCGTGCTTTTGATAGTGATTCTCTTTCGTGATATAAAGGTATTTGGAAATGATGAATTCAATAGTCAATATATAGGGAAAACGGATACAGCGGCAATAAAGGGAGCCTTTGTTGTGTTGGTTTTTTTAGGGCATATCAGTACGTATATTAATTTGGGAGCAGAATTTGACAAGCCATATGTTGAATTGAAAAGTCATTTGAGTCAGATGGTAGTGTCAATGTTCTTCTTTTACTCGGGATTTGGAATGATGACATCTATTATGGATAAAGGATTTGATTATGTAAAGAGAATTCCAATCAAAAGGTTGCTTATTGTATTTTTAAATTTTGTTATTGCTGTTTGCCTTTATTTGGTGGTCGACTGGTTTTTTGGAGAGACATTTCCCATCTCTTATGTTATGAAATCATTTATAGGATTGACTAGTGTAGGAAACTCAAATTGGTACATGTTTACCATATTTATTATATATATTATGATGTTTGTTGCATACTTTGCGACTGCTAAATTTAAGAACAAACTTTCACTGATAATTATGACTGCATTATTTACTGCAATGGTAGTTTTTCTTGTCTTATTTGAAATTCGGAAAGGATTTGATACTTGGTGGTATAATACAGTCTTTTTGGTGCCGTTTGGATGTTGGTTTGCTCTTTTTAAGGATACCATTGAGAGACTGCTTTTTAAACGGAATGCGCTATACTTTTTATACGGCACAATTGTTTTAATATGTTACTTCCTCTCTTACAGATACCGGTGGGAGGGAATTGAGGTATATACTTTGTGGGCAATGTGCTTTACAATGGCGGTTGTCTTAATAACCATGAAAGTAAGATTTGGTAGTAAAGGTCTTCATTGGCTGGGAGATAATTTGTTTGGAATGTATATTTTGCAAAGGATACCAATGTTTATATTTAAGAGAATTGGATTTGCTGAATTTGATAAGTACTTATATGTAGTCTTATGTTTTGTTTTCACGATATCAATAACTTATATTTTTAATATTGTATTTCATTATATTGACACAAAAGTGCTGGGCTTATTGGGGCAAAATGAAAAACGTAATTGATATTATAAAAACATTTGATTATAATAAAACAATAGTAGTTGTTTTGCGAAATCATGGAAAAATCTTTGCAGAATAATTACACAATATAGATAAATGGAGGATATCTTATGGTTTTTGGAGTTTTGCTGGCTGGTGGTATTGGCAGCCGAATGGGAAATAATGAGAAGCCGAAGCAGTATTTAAATATTGCGGACAAGCCGATTATCATTCATACGATTGAAAAATTTTATCTCAATGATAAGTTTGAAAAACTATATGTTCTATGTCCGGAACAGTGGATTGGACATACAAAGAATTTGATTCGCAAATATATTGGTGAGACGGATCATATACAGGTGATTGCCGGAGGTGTGACTCGCAATGAGACGATTATGAATGCAATTCGTCAGATTGAGAGTGAATATGAAGTCGATGATGAGACGATTATTCTTACGCATGATTCCGTGAGACCATTTGTGACTCATAGAATTATTGAGGAGAATATTAAGTATGCAACAAAGTATGGTGCCTGTGATACAGCGATTCCGGCGACGGATACCATTGTACAGAGCGACGATAATCAAGTGATTACAACAGTACCGGATAGAAGTAAAATGTACCAGGGGCAGACACCACAGACATTTCGCTTGAAAAAATTAAAATCTTTGTATGAGTCTCTGACCGACGAGGAAAAAAATCTAATGACGGATGCTGCAAAGATTTTTGTGATTAAAGGTGAAAAGGTATATTTGGTAGAGGGCGAAGTCTCTAATATTAAGATTACCTATCCCTATGATTTGAAAGTGGCAGAGGCATTGATTCAGGATAAGAATTAAATGGAGGATTGAAATGCTTAATACGGTATATCAATTAGTGGCGCCGAGAAAATTTGAGATGGTATGTCAGAATATTGGTCTGCAGGATGATGACATTATTGTTCGTCCAACACACCTGTCGATCTGTAACGCTGACCAGCGATATTATCAGGGGTTGCGTGAGGAGAAAATTCTCAGACAAAAACTTCCTATGGCTCTGATTCATGAGGCAATTGGAGATGTTGTCAGAGATCCATCCGGACGTTTTAATCCCGGAGATCTTGTTGTTATGATTCCGAACACGCCGTTTGAAGAAGATGAAATTATTGCGGAGAATTATTTGCGCTCCAGTAAATTCCGGGCCAGTGGTTTTGACGGCTTTATGCAGGAGTATGTAAAAATACGTCCGGATCGTGTTGTGCCGCTTCCGCAGGATATTGACCGTACAGTGGCGGCATTTACGGAAATTGTCAGTGTCAGTGTACATGCCTTATCGAGATTTGACAAAATTGCACATAGCAGAAGAAATCAAGTGGGAATCTGGGGAGACGGTAATGTTGGATATATTACAGCACTTCTTTTTAAAATGATGTTCCCGGACACAAAACTTTTTATTTTTGGTATGAGTAGAGATAAACTCTCGGATTTTACTTTTGCGGATGGAACGTTCACTGTAGGGAATATTCCGGATGATATGAAGATTGATCATGCTTTTGAATGTGTGGGGGGAGCCGGTTCTGGCAAGGCGATTGATCAGATTATCGATTATATTAATCCAGAGGGAACGATATCGATTCTGGGTGTGTCTGAGTATCCGGTGCCAATCAATACCAGAATGGTGCTGGAAAAAGGTCTTCGTATATTTGGAAGCAGTCGAAGTGGTAAAGTGGATTTTGAGAAGACGGTTGAAATTTATCAGTCTAATCCTGAGGTGATAAATTATTTGTCCAATATTGTAGGTGCAGTTATTCCGGTTCGTTCAATTGCCGATATGAAAAAGGCGTTTGAAATGGATATACAGAAGTCGTTTGGTAAGACAATTATGTTGTGGGAGAAATAAAGGATTATGAGTGGTAAAAAGATAAAGTTGATTATGCCGGTTTATAATACAGAACAGTATTTAGAAGAAGCACTTGAGAGTATTGTTGCACAGAGCATAGGATTTACCCGGAATATCGAGTTATATTTGATAGATGATGCCAGTGCGGATAAGTCTTTAGAAATTTGCCGAAAATTTCAAAAGCAGTTTCCTGAAAATATTAATGTCACACATTTTGAAGAAAATAAAGGTGTTTCTGCGGCTCGCAATTATGGGATTGAATTGGTGAAAGAAGAAAATGATGTGATTGTGGGATTTGTTGACTCCGATGATAAGCTGGCACCGGATTTCGTGAAACAAGTGGCAAGTTATTTCGCAGAGCATGATGATATCAACTTTGCAACAACGCGTATCTGGTATTTTGATGCGATTGAGAAAGAACATCGTTTGAATTGGCGATTTGAAAATAAAGATGTTGTGGATATTAAGAAGGATTATACTTTTCCACACTATTATATAGGCGGAGCATTTGTTCGACGGAGCGCACTTGAACACCTTCATTTTGACGAAGGAATGTCATTTTGGGAGGATGCACTGGCAGTAAATCAGGTGATTTTGCAGGAAGGTAAATACGGTTTAATCCGTGGAGCAATTTATTATTATCGTAAACGCCCGGACGAATCTTCTTTAGTAAATCAGGCATGGAAAAATGAGGAGAGATATACTACATTTTTAGAACAAGGGTATATGCGGTTGATGGACTACTGCAAGAAGAAAAAACACCGTGTTATTCCGTATATTCAATTTGTTGTTGCCTACCATGTGCGCGGGTTTATGAAAAAGAGTAAAAAGGACATAGTCGGAGAAGTTTTAGAGACAGATGAAGATTTAGCTGATTTTCGTGACCGGCTTCAAGTTGTGTTAAAACGAATCAGCGAAAAAGTGATTATTCAAGTTCCGACAACACTTCCTATCATGGAATCAATGCTCTCGATTAGAAAGGGGAGACAGGTTCGCGCAAAGAGAGTATATAAGGACGGTGACTGCCTCTTTGTATATAAAGGCAAAATATTTGCGAGAATGTCAGAACGTAAAGTGCGACTTTATTATATTATGGATACGCCCGGATATGAGGGAATGTGGAGAGGTCGTTTTTTGTCTCCGGTATATGCCATGAAAAGGGATGACTATATTTTTGCGGAGCATGATGGACAACGGGTGGAGTCGCAGGAATATCGTTGCAGGAGACAGCTTTTTATTCTCGGTAAACGATATCGATGCTGGTTTCATGCCGGTTTTGTTATCAATATACCAAAGGAATGGAAAAGTGCAAGATTTGGTATTTATATTGCAGAGTTCGGGAAAGATGTCCTCATGAATGAAATTGTTTTTGATGAGGTGGAACAGGTGTTTCTGGGAAAGGCGAGTGAGCCGACATATGATCAGGAGTTGGATTAGTCTATGGAAGATGATAAAGTTATTTATATCGTTATCCCTTGTTATAATGAAGAGGCGGTACTGGAAGAGACAACGCGACAACTGCTTCCTAAAATGGAGCATTTAATCCAAGATGGGGCAATCAGTAGAAAAAGCCGCATTCTTTACGTGAACGATGGTTCAAAAGACAAGACATGGGAGCTTATAAAGAAACTGTATGAACAGTTTGAGATGGTGAGCGGAATCAATCTCTCGCGAAACAGGGGACACCAGAATGCCGTTCTTGCCGGTCTCATGTACGCAAAAGACTACTGCGATGCGGCAATTTCGATGGATGCCGATTTGCAGGATGACATCAATGCCATCGATGAGATGGTGGACAAATTTAATGAGGGAATTGATGTTGTGTATGGAGTGAGGAGTAGTCGGAAGAAAGATAGTTTTTTTAAAAAGATTACAGCTGAGGGATTTTATAAAATCATGCAGTGGATGGGGGTTGACATTGTATTCAACCATGCGGATTATCGACTTATGAGCAAAAGAGTGCTTGAGCAGATGGAACACTACAAAGAGGTAAATTTGTTTTTGCGTGGAATGGTTCCGTTGATTGGGTATCCGTCGGAATGCGTTTACTATGAACGGCAGGAGAGATTTGCAGGAGAAAGTAAATATCCTCTGAAAAAGATGTTATCCTTTGCTTTTGATGGGATTACATCGTTTAGTGTGAAACCAATTCGTTTTATTGTGAGTTTGGGCTTTGTTTTCTACCTTATTTTCAGGTTTATTTTCATTGTCAGCATTGCAATTTTGCTGTATTCTGTTATTCAACATTTTATGGGGGCGACTGCCTGGGGGTGGAGCAGTCTGATGGTTTCCATCTGGGCACTTGGTGGACTTCAACTTCTGGCAATCGGTGTAATTGGCGAGTATATTGGCAAGATGTATTTGGAGACAAAAGGGAGACCGCGTTTTGCAATTCAGGATGTGTTAAATGATAAGGTCGCTTGACACACTATTTTATTTATGCTATATTTTAAAAATGTGTAAAAAGAGTTTGTTTTTATTTCGGAGGTTGAGATGGATAAGTTCGAGTATAAGGTGACGATGATTGTTCCAATTTATAATATGGAAGAATTTTTGAGAGAATGCTTAGATTCTTTGGCGGCACAGACGATTGATCCAAACGAATTTGAAATTCTTCTTATTGATGATGGTTCGCCGGATAATAGTATTGAAATTATGCGTGAGTATGCGGCGAAGTATTCGAATATGAAGATATTGCGAAAAGAAAATGAGGGATTATCTCCAACGAGAAATTTTGGAATTGCTCGTGCGAAGGGGAAATATATCATGTACATTGATGCGGACGACACATTATCACCGGATACGGTTGAGAAAGTTACGTCTTTTTTTGATAAACACTACGATGAAATAGATCTTGTTACGTATATGGAAATTCCGATTATTAATGGAAAAGAAGGGAATCCGCATTATCGCTATAAGACGTTGGTTGATTCCGGAGTCTATGATTTGACTCGTCCTGAAAATGCTTTTATATCACAGACAAGGATAAATGTTTGTGTCAAGAATGAGGGAAAGAACAATGTACTGTTTGATCCGGATAGAGAATTTCGTCACGAGGATCAGAAGTATTGTATTGAGGTTGTTCGCAGAAAAATGAAGATTGGCTATTGCAATAAAGGGGTTTATTATTATATTCATCAGCCGCAGAGTATTGTGCGAACTTATTTTTATGCCTATTATATTTTCGAGAAGACAATGAAATTTTGGGAGGATATTTTCGCATATTATGGAGATGGACAAATTCCGCAGTATATTCAAGCGCTGTATTTAAATGATGTAAGTTGGAAGACGTGCAGTGATATTTTGCTTCCATATCACTATTCAGAGGAGGAACTTGAAAAAGCCAAAAATAGGGTGTTGCGTCTCTTGAATAAGGTCGATGATGATATTATTCTTCGTCATCCAACGGTGGATAATTTCCATAGGCAGTACTATATAAATTTGAAAGAAAACAATGATTTTAAAGTTCTTACTGGACCAAATGAGGTTACGGTTACTAATCACAATAAAGTTGTTTTTGACACGAAACGTATGGAGGTTATTCTGCTTCAGTTTAAAGTGAAAAATAACAAAATAAAATTTATGGCGTTCTTAAAATCTGCTGCGTTTAATTATTTGGATAAGCCGAAAGTATATTTGATTAAGAATCATAATTTTGAGAAAAAAGAAGAGATGGAATTAAGAAAATCTTCATGGAGTTATTATCGTGCAAAGACAATGACGAACAATTTTTGGCTATTTAATGTGGAAATCAGTATGGAGAAACTGCATGCTTTTGAATTTAAAGTGGGTATTGGCGATATGCTCGTTGACACATATTATTATTTTATGCCTACTGTATACTTCAGCCATGCAGCAAAGCGGTACACGTTTTACAAAGATGGCAAAGAATTTACTCAAGATACAGGTGTTTTCTATGTTAAGAAAATGAATCAGGAAAAATATCAGCAGGATTTACAAAAGAAAAAGAACAAATACAGGAAATCTGACAAAAAGCTATGGCTTCTTCGCAATATGTGCATGAAGAAGATAGAAAAATATGAAAATGTATGGCTTTATTATGATTGTAAGGGCGTAAAAAGAGATAATGGATATTATCAGTTCATTCATGATTTTGAGATGCAGGATGGGGTACAGCGTTACTATATTATTAATGAGGAGGAATTCAAGAAAAAGAGGAATGAATTTCCTAAAAAATATCATTCTCATATGGTACAATTTGGAAGTCTATTTCATAAATATCTGTACTTGAAGGCGAGAAAAATAATTACGGCTTTTATTGAGTACAATAATTATTGTCCGTTTACCAAAAAGCGTTTTAATAAGGTTGTGGACGTAAATAATGATTTTGATTTGATTTATTTACAACATGGGGTGCTCCATGCACATGTGCCATGGAAGTATTCCTTGGATCGTCTTGTGGTTGACAAAGAAGTTATTTCCACACATTATGAAAAGGAAAATCTAATTAATAATTACTGTTTTACTGAGGATGCGCTGATACCGTGTGGTATGCCGCGGTACGACTATATTGATGAGAATAAAGATTCTGTGAATCGTATTTTGTTTGCGCCATCATGGCGAAAATATCTCATTGGTATGGCGGGCACGGAATGGGTGACGACAGAGGGGAAATTTAAAAACTCCAAATTCTTTGAAGAGACAACAAACTTTTTGAACAGCAAGGAACTGGAAAAGATTTTGGAGGAGAATGATTTTTATCTCGATTTTAAACTGCATCCTATTTTTGAAAGATATAAACATCTTTACAAGATTACAAATAAGCGGGTTACAATGGCAGAGGGAACCGTAGAAGAGACAGATTATAAAATATTCATGACAGATTTTTCATCCTTTGTATTTGATTTTGTATACTTGCAAAGGCCAATTATTTATTTTCTGCCAGACAGAGATATGTTTTGTTCAGGAATGAACGACTACAGGCAGATTGATATTTCTTTCGAAGATGGTTTTGGTGACTTAGCGTTAACTGCTCAGGATGCTGTTGATGCTGTCAGAAAGGTAATGCAGAATGACTGTAAACCGGCAGAGAAATACGCAGAAAAGATGAAAGATTTCTTCATCTATAAAGACAATAAGCAGACGGAACGGTTGTATAAGGCTTTGATGGAAGAATGATTTCTTGTTTAATATAAGGAGATTGAATATTTTATGAAAGACGAAAGAAAAAGGTTATCAGTTGTTGTATCTGTTTATAACGAGGAACTTGCGCTGAAGGATTTTTATAAAGAAATTAATCGTGTCTTAGATACAATTCAATGGGATTATGAAATTGTTTTTGTTAATGACGGCAGTATAGATGGTAGTAAAGAAATATTAAAAGAATTTGTCCGAGATAGTAAAAAAGTCAAAGTCATTAATTTTACAAGAAATTATGGACATGAGGCAGCAATGATTGCGGGAGTAGATTGTGCAAAAGGAGATGCTGTAGTTTGTATGGATGCAGATTTGCAGCATCCACCTGTTTGTATTCCTGAAATAATAGAAAAGCTTGAAGAGGGCTATAATGTCATTAATATGGTGAGGACAAAGAATGAAGATGTAGGAATTATAAAAAAAATTACATCTGCTGGCTTTTATATGATTCTTAATATGATGTCACCTGTCAAATTTGAAAATAATGCATCTGATTTTTTTGCAATAGATAAAAAAGTCATCAATGTTATGAAGTGTCAATATAGAGAGAGAATTCGTTTTTTACGTGGATTTATACAAAATGTTGGATTTCACAGGACAACAATAGAGTACGAAGCAGCAAAGCGAGTTGCTGGTGAAAGTAAGTACAGTATTAGAAAGTTGATGAAATTTTCTATAAATGCGCTGTTTAGTTTTTCTGATATGCCATTAAAGTTGGGAATATACTCGGGATGTATTACAGCAATTTTTGGATTTGTTCTTATGATTTATACAATTGTAAATAAGATATTTTTTCAAGTTCCGGCAGGATATTCAACAATTATCGTCTTTTTGAGTTTTATGTTCGCTGTTTTGATGATAATAATAGGCGTTATAGGTGAGTATATTTCAATTTTGTTTACAGAAATTAAAGAGCGACCAATATATTTAATTGACGAAATATTAGAGAATGATGGGTGCAAAGATGGAAAGTAGAATGAATTTACTTAAGAAAATTAATAAATTGTCAAGAAAAAATTTGATGTTTACTTATACAGTTGCATTTCTTGTTACTGCAATTCTTGTCTTTAGTGCTTTTTGGGTATCTGGTATTTCATTTGTTTGGAGTGTAGATGGCTCTAAACAACATTATCCGGCTCTTGTATATTTGGGAAAGTGGTTACGGCAGATTATTTCAAGCCTGTTGTCTGGAAAAGGATTCCATGCCAAGATGTGGGATATGAATTTAGGTTATGGATCTGATGTATTAACAACGCTCAATTATTATTCTTTTGGAGATCCGTTGGATATACTCTCTGTCTTTGTTCCTACAAAATTTACAGAATATCTATATGATTTTTTATGTGTATTCAGATTATATTTAGCGGGTGTCACGTTTATTTTTTATTGTAAACAAAAAGAATACAATACTACAGCTTCTGTAATAGGGGCACTTGCGTATTCTTTTAGTGGTTTTTCTTTGATATTTGCAGTGAGACATCCCTTTTTTATAAATCCATTAATTTATCTCCCGTTGCTACTTGTAGGAGTAGAACGTTTGATCGTGTGGAAAAAGTCATTGTTATTCCATATAATAGTAGTTATATCATTTGTGAGTAATTTCTATTTTTCTTATATGTTGTTGATTTTTACGTTTATATATGCGATTCTCTTCTACGTGCAGCAAAATGGATTTAGTAACGTAAAAAAATTTATGGCAGCATTGGGCAGAGGTGTATTTGCTACATTACTTGGTTTAGCAAATGCAGCTGTTATAATGCTTCCTGTGATTCTATCTTTTTTTCAAACGGAGAGAAGTGAGGTTTCAAGTTCCCAAAACTTATTTTTGTATAATTTATCATATTATACCAAATTGCCATCTGTTTTTTTATATCCACAGGAGAATTCTACTTCAACAATAATAGGAATGTTTGGCTTATCTGTAATTACATTCTTTCTTGTGTTGCGAATCAGAGAAAGGCGATTTTTTGTTTTGCGCTGTAGTTCTGTAGGAATGTTGATTGCTTTAATTTTTCCGATTTTTGGTTACGGTATGAATGGGTTTTCATATGCTTGTAACCGTTGGTCGTTTTTATTAGTATTTATTATTGCAGTGAGTTTTGTTGTTCTCTGGGATAAATTATGGGAACTGAATAAGAAAGATTGGAGAGTTATTGCTATTATAACGGGATTTTACTTTGTGGCACTATTCTTTCCACAAGCCAGAAACGAAAATAATTTGATGGTGTTCATTATTCTTCTTTTTGAAATTATGATGTTAGTGGCGATTAATTATTTTAAGCTATTACAAGAGAAAAAGCATGTTGCGGTTACCGTTATAGTAGTTTGCCTGGTTTTAAATGTTTTTGCGAATGGTTATTATCGTTTTTCGGTTACAGAAGATGATGTTTCCAGTGCTTACTTTGAAAGCGGAACCGTTTATGAACGATTAACGGATGATGCGACAGGAGATTTTTTAAATTCCCTTCACGATAAAAAGGAATATAGGGTAGACTCACTGGATCGGGAGAGCCGGAACTATGGAGTGTTAGAGGAAATACCTACTGTTTCGACATACTTCAGTATTACGCCTGAGCACTATACGATGTTCTCTAGAATTATGGGGAATGCTGCTGAAGAATGTACTGTTTCGGTAGGAAATCTGGATAGTAGATTAGGACTTCACGCTATTTTTGGCGTAAAATATGTGACAACTGATAGTTTGCATGAAGACTCAAAAATTCCATATGGATATGATCTTAAAAATAGTAAGGTGGATACCACATACAATGGACAGCCGGTAGTAAGAGATATTTATAAGAATAATTTAGGGATTTCTATGATTTATTCAAATGCTCATGTTATTTCATACTCGGATTTTATGAATGAATCTACAGAGAAACGAGAAGAAATTATGCTTAACAATGTTGTTGTAGAAGATGATAGTTCTCTTTTAAATGGAAAATATGATAGTTTGGTACAATATTCAGGAAAAGTTATTTTGACTAAAGAAGAAATCATGAATCAACTTAGCAATATTGAAGGAATTGAAATTGAAGGAGAAAAAATTATTGTAAAACAGAATGATTTACAAGCGGATTTGAATGTAAAGCGTTTGACTAATTCTGATACTAAATTATATATTAATCAAATGCAATATAAATATATGGATAAGTATGAGCAGTACAAAAGGAATAAATTGGCATATAGCCGAATTGATGAAAGGAAAGCGAGATTAAATAAGTTTATAGAGGAATATCCGTCATATACCCGTGTTTTTGCATTTTGTAAAGAGAAAAGTGGGTATATGGAATATAAAACCAATGTTAGTACCACTCAGGGAATTGACACATCAATTATAAATTTGGGATATAATGTTGATGGTACAAATAAAATTGCCATAAAATTTGAAAAGGCTGGGTATTATGAATTTAAAGATATTCAGGTAATAGGACAAAAAATTCAGCCTTATAAAAATGCAATTAAAAAGATGAATTCATGTCAAGTTGATTCTTTTAAGATTGAAGGTAATGATATTGATGCTGATGTGAATTTGTCGGAAGATGCGCCAATCTGTATAGCTGTACCGTATAACTCGGGGTGGTCGGCAAGAATCAATGGCAAGACTGTACCCGTAGAAAAAGGAAATATAGTCTTTATGGTCATAGAAGGGCATAAAGGGGCAAATCATATTCAATTAAAATATCGCACACCTGGATTAAAAACAGGATTTTTTGTTAGTGTAGGGGCAACATTCATAGCGATTCTATATTACTGGAGGAGAAAAAGTCGACATAGATATAAATGATTTAGGATAAGGAACTTAAAGAAAAAACGGAGAGGAACTTATGAATAAAATGATGAAAAAAATAAAGGAACATTGCGTGGAAATTATTTTGGCTGCAATCATTTCACTTTTTATAGTATTAGGAAGAAAAGTTGTATTTAATGGAAATGTTGCCGCAGGATTAGATGCAAATTATTTTAAAGATTTCATCGTGACAGATTTGTTTGTTTTTATTCTTTCTTTTATTGTTTTGTTCGTATTAATTTCGTTTATGTATATTTTTATAGGTAAAATTAAGTGGAGTTATATTACAGTAAAGAAAAAAGAAGAGAGGAAGTTGTTTTTTTTATTCTACATAATTTTCTCGCTATTTTGGCTTCCCTATTTGCTAAGCTTTGCTCCTGGCTCTGTTTTGGGGGACTCATTTAGTTCTATACATCAAATTATGAACCATTCGTTGAGTAATCATCATCCGGTTTTTTATACATTAATTATTGGTTTTTTTATGAAAGCAGGTTCGCTCTTTGGCGGAATTAATGTTCAGATTTTTCTTTATACATGCTTTCAGTATACTGTCATGGCAGCGAGTCTGGCATATGCCATGTTATGGATGTATAGACGTGGAGTACCAAAATGGGTAATGGTAATTTTTTGTTTATATTACGGAGTCATGCCGTTTTTTCCTTCATATGCCATTATTATGTGGAAAGACCCATTATTTTCTATCGCTATTATGTGGTATGGTTTTTTGCTTTATGAAGCGATGGAATCTAGAGAGAATTTCAATAATACTATTTGGTTGATTAAAATGGGATTTTTTTCTGCTCTTGTAATTTTTTTAAGAAATAATGGGATTTATATTGTTGTGCTAACAACAATTGCATGCTGCATATTCTGTTCTTTTAAAATGAAGAGGTATATGATCATGACAACTGGAATTCTTTTGGTGTCTATCATTATTCAGGGGCCTGTATATGACAAAGCAGGTGTTAAAAAAGAATCCGTGGAAAGTCTTGGAGTACCATTGCAGCAACTTGCTTATACTGTTATAAAAGAAGAAAATAAATTATCCGAAGAACAAAAGCAGATACTTGATAGATTATATCCCTTAGAAATGTGGGGGCAAACATATGCACCTTGCAGAATTGATAATATAAAATGGAACCATGATTTTAATGCAGAATATCTTGAAAATAATACAGGCACAATATTAAAAATATGGATTGCTTTATTGCCAAAATGTTTTGGATCATATGTTAAAGCATATTGTTTGGAAACTGTAGGTTTTTGGCATCCATATATGCAAAATAAGTATGGCTATATAGATATATATATTGCTGATAATCAAGATGGTGTTCATGAAATTGACTTGTTTAATAGGTTTTTTCACTTAGATATTAGAGAATTAATTCATAAATTCAAACCGCAGTTGGGAACAGGAACTCTTTTTATAATTATGTTAATAATGTGGGGATATTGTATAAAAAATAAGAAAAAAAATTATAATATACTGTTTGTCCCTGCATTTGGTTGTTGGTTGACAATTATGATAGCTACACCGGTAGCATTTAGTTTAAGATATGTTTATATAATGGCATTACAGCTTCCTGTGTATTTGACAGTTCCTTTTTTCTCGGGTAAGTCGAAAATGTAACTGTTTTTTGGTTTGAGATATACATAGGAAACAATTCAATAACAGAAAGGTTGAGGTGTATATGTTAGAGTTAATTGCTGGTTGTTTGTTTTGGGGAGGAATAATACTAGCTTTGTTTCTTTTACGTCCATCTGCTAAAATCCAACAGCTGACAATAGAAAAATGTGAAAAAAAAGAATGGATTATAGTCGGAATTGTTATGCTTTTGACAATTTTATTATGTGTTTTGCCGATGTCTATAAATCCGTATTATAATGGAGAAAAGCCAGACCACAGAAATCAATATGAGTTATTAGCTGAGGCTATCTTAGAGGGGCATTTTGATATAAGATATGATTGGGCTGATGATTTGACAATATTAGATAATCCGTATAGCCCGGCGGAAAGGGATTCAGCCGGAGTAAAATATCCGCTTGATCATGCATATTATAAGGGGCATTATTATGTGTATTTTGGAATTGTTCCGGTGATTTTATTGTTTTTGCCTTACTTAATTGTTACTGGTAGTTCATTGACGACTTACCATACAACACAAATTTTTGTGGCGTTTATTATTCTAGGGCTTTTTGCTCTATTTTGGCAAATGGCGAAAAAATGGTTCAAAGAACTGACATTTGGTTTATATTTAGCACTTGCAGTCAGTCTGTCAATCATGAGCGTTTGGTATAGCATTGATACGCCGGCGTTATATTGTACTGCGATTACGGCAGGGATTTGCATGGAAGTGTGGAGCCTGTATTTTTTTGTAAAAGGTGTGTTCGTTGAGTCAAATGAAACCAGAAGAACTATATTTGCTTTTATAGGTGCATTATTTGGTGCTTTAGCATTTGGATGCAGGCCGCCAATTGCGTTGGTTAATATTTTAGTGATACCGATGTTGATATATTATGTTAAAGGGCGGTCAATTAATAAAAAACTAATACTCCAACTTATATTTGTAGCTCTTCCCTATGTAATTGTCGGCATTCTTTTAATGTTGTATAACTATGTTCGTTTTGACAGTTTTACTGAATTTGGACAGACATATCAGTTGACAGCTGCAGATCAGTCTAATTATGGAAGCCTGATACAGAGACTAAGTATAATTGAAGGGATTAATGGTCTCTATGATAATTTGTTTTGCTTTGCTAAATTGTCACATGATTTTCCTTATATTCAATTCAACGGTGCCTTTATTAATTTTCCGATATTGTTTTTTGTATTTTTTGTGTTTTATAAACCAATTAAGGAAAAACTAAAGGATATGGATATTAAAGGATTTATTTATTCAATATTACTGGTTCCAATTATTGTGACAATGTTAGACGTTATATACTCTCCATGGCTTTTAGAGCGATATCGAATGGATATATATTTTATAATGGGGATTTTGTGTTTTGCTGCAATTGGATTTCTTTATCAGGTAGTTCAAAATAAAAGAAGATATCTGATGATTGTCAGCGTGATGGCGATATACACTGTGTTTTGTTGTTTTATGCTTTTTTTGATACCGGACGATTGGAATTATACGTATGTTTTTCCAGAAGCATTGGACAAGGTTAAGTCCTGTTTGTCATTTGGCTTATTCAAAGATTCTTGACTAATTATGTCATAAAATGATATAATAATACAGATTTACACTTATATGTTTTTTAAGGAGATTGAAAATGGATAAAATTGCGGTATTAATTCCTTGTTATAACGAAGAAAAAACAATTGAAAAAGTTGTGACAGATTTTAAAAAGGCGCTACCGGATGCGGTTATATATGTGTATGATAATAATTCCAAAGACAAGACAGCAGAAGTGGCAAGTAAAGCAGGGGCTGTTGTCAAACGGGAATATCAGCAGGGAAAAGGAAATGTAATACGAAGAATGTTTCGTGAAATTGATGCGGAATGTTATATAATGGCCGATGGAGATGATACTTATCCGGCTGAGTATGCGCCCCAAATGTGCGAGTGCGTATTGGAGAAAGGTGCTGATATGGTTGTCGGTGATCGCTTATCATCTACTTATTTTACGGAGAATAAAAGGCCCTTTCATAATTTTGGGAATTCTATTGTGAGATGGTCAATTAATAAGCTTTTTAAAAGTCATATTAAAGATATCATGACAGGATATAGAGCATTTGGATATAATTTTGTAAAAACATTTCCAGTATTGTCAAAAGGATTTGAAATAGAAACGGAAATGTCCATACATTGTGCTGATAAAAATTTGTTTGTTGAAAATGTCATAATTGATTATCGTGACAGACCGGATGGTTCAGAATCAAAGTTAAATACTTACTCAGATGGTTTTAAAGTGCTTATGACAATTGGAAGACTGTTTCGAATTTACAGACCGGTTGCTTTCTTTGGTTTATTATCGCTAATGCTGACTATGTTAAGTGCTGTTTTTTTGATTCCTGTCCTGGTCGATTTTTATCAGACAGGTCTGGTTGACAGAATTCCAACTCTGATTGTATGTGGATTCTGTTTTTTGGCAGCAATTATTAGTTTATTTTCCGGTTACATTTTGGATGCTATCAAGCAAAAGCAAAAACAGGATTTTGAAATGCAGATGATAAATGCTTCTGTAATGAGAACGAGGTACAATAAACAATGAAATCTGTCGTATGGAAAAGATTATTATGGGCAATTATATTTTTGTTTTGTGGAATAATATTGGCTACATTATTGCTCGTTCTGGTTTATGCACTCCCTACAGGAAGAATGCGGGATAATGTTAATAATTCTATAGATTTGTTTAAAACAGAGGGCGATTATAAGGAATTAATTCCGGGAATTTATGTGGGAAAATTAGATAACTATACTGATTCTGTAATGCTGGCTCAGGCAATTTACGATGGGGAGGAATCTGTATCAATAAAAGCGATGAATGTAATGGCAAGAATGTCAAAGGGGAAAAATTACAGGGAATCGCTGATAGAATATCTTGATAACGGCAAATCAGATGGCGTGCATGAATATTTTTGGTATTGGCATGGCTATATGATATATTTGAAACCATTGTTGCTTTTCTTTGATTATGCCAATATTCGTCTGCTTAATATGGCATTTGTATTTATCACTATTTTGTTTTTGGGGTATGAAATGTATAAGAGGGGGGTGGGAAAGTATATCATACCATTCGGTCTTGCATTATTTTTGCTATCACCAATCACTATTATGATGTCATTACAGTTCTCATCCTGTTTTTATATGATGATGCTTGGAAATATTGTATTATTGCATTTTTATGATGTATTGATGGATAAAAAAATGTATATGTTCGTTTTTCTTTTTATTGGAATGGGAACTAGCTTTTTTGATTTTCTGACATATCCTGTAGTTACTCTGGGAATTCCATTGATATGGTTTTTTATACTTAATACAAATAAGTCATTGTGGAATATGTTTAAAGATTTTTTTGTCAATACTTGTTTTTGGGGAATCGGATATGTAGGAATGTGGTGTGGGAAGTGGGCAATTGCAAGCGTTATATTAAGAAAGAATTGTTTTATACAGGCGATAAACAAAATAATGGCTCATACATCTGTTGATGAAAACATCACAATTGCAGAGGTTTTTCGTAGGAATTTTGAGTGGACCTCTGAGCGTGCTTATCAAGTTGTGATGATTGCTTTTTTGATACTTCTTATTGTATGGTTGATAAAAACAGGTGTTGATATTGTAAATTTAAAATGTATTATTCCGATTTTAATAATAATGCTATTTCCGATTGCTTGGTATTTTTTTGCTAGTTCACATGCTTATTTTCACTATTGGATGGAATATAGGGAGTGCATCGTATTGATTTTTGGATTTTACTCTGTTTTATTGAAATTGCAAAAAACAACAGTGTTCAGTTTACAGAAATAGAGAGGTTCTAAGGATATGTTTGGTGTGCATAAAAATGATGTAAAAAATTTGGAAGCAGTTAGGAAGGGTGAGCTAAGCCATGTGGTAGTTGATGTGTCATGGATGTCGGAAAAAGAATTGAAAAATTTCTTTGAATGTGTGGAAATGGAATATGGTAATCAATATGGAAGAATAGTTCATTTATTAGTTAATGAGACAACTCCTGAATGCAGTATACGTTTTTGTCATGAGAGCCAAGAGCGATATCATAATTATTCGCTGGAAGAAAACGTAAATGCAGACATTCTCCGAACACAAATGTATCCATACTATTTTTTTGAGGGGAATCTACGATTTTGGAAATCTATATTTTGTTTACCAAGAGCATCAACGGGTGTTTTTCAGGCTTTTTTGTGTGATTTTTTGTGGAAGACATGCCATAATGTCATGTGGCCATATCATTATGAAAAGACTGAATTGCAGAATGCGAGAGAGCAGATAGTTGAACTTTTAAATATGGTGCCGGATGATGTGATTTTAAATCAGAAAAAAATTGATAATTTCTATCGCTATTATCTGTTTGGAATGAAGTCGGAGGGGGAAACTCGTCTCGGCTTTGAAAAAGAAGTCATAAGCATTGTTCGCAATAATGAAGTTGTTTATCAGACAAAAAAAATAGAAGTTGTTCTTACAAAATTTAGACCGGTAAAAGACAAAATTAGGTTTATTGCTTTTTTAAAATCTCCGATATTTAATTTTTGTGATAAGCCTAAACTTTGGATGGAAGTAAATGATAACCGAGAGGAGAGAAAAGAAATCTCGTTGAAACTTTCGTCGTGGAGTTATTACCGAACAAAAGAGCAGACGAATTCGTTTTATACTTTTGTATTAAATATTGATATAAGCAATATTGAAAGTTTTCATTTTTATGTAGAGATGCAGGGGAAACTATTTGATACCTATTTTTATTTTATGCCAGAGGTGGTATTTAGTGCAAAATACAACAGATATCGATATTATGTGGGAACGAAAGAATATAGGTTCGACCACAATACTTTTCGAATTGGAGAGGTGTTAGAGGAAGAGGTAGAAAAAAGACGTTATGAAGGGACAAGACAGTTTGGTGAAAATGAGCCGGAAGTAAAAGCGTTTAGGAAAAAAAT
>CAMVIN010000002.1 GCA_947167565.1 uncultured Clostridia bacterium
GTATTGTAGCCGTTGTAGAAGAGAGCATGATTGATACCGTTATTGGCGTCAGTGGAAGTTCACCCGCCTATGTATTTATGTTTATCGAGGCGATGGCAGATGCGGCAGTCGCAGATGGCATGCCGAGAGCACAGGCATATGAACTGGCGGCTCAGTCCGTTATGGGAAGTGCCAAGATGGTGCTTGAGACCGGCAAGCATCCGGGAGAACTCAAAGACATGGTTTGTTCACCGGGCGGAACAACGATAGAAGCAGTTCGCGTTCTTGAGCAGAAAGGATTTCGGAGCGCAGTGATAGAAGGGCAGATGGCCTGTGTTAAGAAAGCGAAAAAAATCTAAACTCGTTTTTACAAGATTTTTGAGAGGCAATTATGCGAAAAAGAGATGACACAAAGAATCGCAGAGATACCATGCACGCGCTGACAATGATATTGCAGATTGGATTGGCGGTCATGACCTGTATGGGCATGAGTCTGGCGATAGGGTATTACATTGACAAATTATTTATGACGACAATCTGGGTGCCGATTATGATGGTGATAGGTATTATGGCGGCGATTCGCAGTATGCTGGTGCTGGCCGGAAAGTTTACTCCGAAAGAATCCGGACAGGGAATTTTAGGCGGTGAAGAGCAGTCGCCGGGGCTGCGAGAGAAAGGAAAAGATGATGCAGACAGCGAAGAAAAGCCTGATTGAAGTGATTGTCGGCATCTGGGTGCTGGCGGTGATTGTCATACTGGCAGGAGTCTTTTTTGTGAGTAATCCTCTCGCTTATGCTCTGGGAGAGATTGTGGGCAGTGCTACTGCGTCACTGATGATGTTTCATCTCTATCACAATTTGGAGATTGAATTAGATCTGCCGGAGAAAAAAGCAGTGAATCATTCCCGTATTATGTCGGCGGTGCGCAGTTTGATTGAACTGGGCGTGCTGGCGGGGAGTTTCTATATTTCGCACTGGGTGCTTCCGTACACAGTGCTGGCGGGGCTGTTTGGGCGCAAGCTGGCAGCACTTGCCGTTCCTTTGGTTGAGGAGTTGGCGAAGAAATTTCGCACCGGGGAGAAATAATTATTTCACAGAAAGGAGAGTGAGAGCATGGATGTAGATTTTTATATACACGGCTATCGACCGATACAACTAGGTGGAACAACTGTGTATATCACGACCAGTCATGTGTGTCTGGCGATTATTATGGTAATCATCTTTGCCTTTGCCATTGTGGTGAATCGCAAGATAAAAAAGGCTGATTACACAAAAGCTTCCACCGGATTGCTGAACGTCATTGAGCTGGCAGTTGAGACTGTTGACAAACTGGTACATGACAGTATGGGTTCGACACTGGCACCAAAATTTCAGAACTACATTGGGGTGCTTTTTGTTGTTTTGCTCACGTGCAACCTTTCCGGATTGTTCGGACTCAGACCACCGACAGCTGACTTTGGCGTGACGTTACCGATTGCGCTGATTACCTTTGTGATGATTCAGTACCAGGGAATCAAATATCAAAAGTGGAACAGGTTAAAAGGAATGTTCGAGCCATTTTTCCTGTTTTTCCCTGTCAATGTAATCAGTGAATTTGCGACACCGATTTCCTTGTCGCTTCGTCTTTTTGCCAACATTATGTCCGGTACGATGATGATGGCGCTCATTTACGGATTGCTTGGCAAAGTGGCAATTATCTGGCCGGCTGCGCTGCATGCCTATATGGATGTGTTTGCCGGTGCGCTGCAGGCGTATGTATTTGCCATGCTGACAATGGCATTTGTCACCAGCGCGGCAGATGTTGAGTAAACCATGCGACGAGAAAATTCGTTGCAAACGTAAAGTAAATGTTTGGCACATTTAAGTGCTGAAAAATTACAAAATAAAAAGAAAGTAGAGGTAAAGTATTATGGAATTAGCAATTATTAAAGCAGCTTCTGCAATTGGTGCAGGTTTGGCAGTTATCGCAGGTATCGGACCTGGTGTTGGTCAGGGTATTGCGGCAGGTTACGGTGCAAATGCCGTAGGACGTAACCCGGGAGCCCGTGGTGAGATTATGTCAACGATGCTTCTTGGACAGGCGGTAGCCGAGACAACAGGTCTTTATGGTCTGGCAGTTGCCATGATTCTGTTATTCGCAAATCCACTTGCTAAATAATAAAATCCCAAAAACCATTATATCTATGAAAGGAGGGATTTGGAGTGGATCCACGATTAATAGGACTTGATCCCCAGACGCTGTTTGATACAGGTATCGTACTGATTGCCATGCTGGTGTTATTCATCGGGTTGTCCTATCTTCTGTTCAATCCGGCGAGAAACCTTTTGAACAAGAGAAAAGAGTACATTGAGAACCAGTTGGCGGAGGCGGCGCAGGCGAAAGAAGACGCGCTCGGGATGAAAGAGGAATATGACTCCAAGCTGGCAAAGGTAGAGGAAGAATCTGCTGAACTCTTGGCAGAGGCCCGCAAAAAAGCGAAAAAACGCGAGAGCGAGATTGTTGCTGAGGCGGGTGAGGAAGCACATCGTATTGTGACTCGTGCCGAGAAGGAAGTGGCTTTGGAGAAAGATAAAGTCCGCGATGAAATGAAACAGGAAATGGTTCAGGTAGCAACGCTCATGGCCGGTAAGTTCGTGTCAAAGTCATTAGATGAGAAGACACAGGCAGAACTGGTAGCTGAGACTTTGAAAGATATGGGTGATGATACATGGCAAAATTAGTGTCTAAAGTATATGGAGATGCCCTGTTCTCGATTGCCATTGAGGAAAATAAACTTGATACCATATGGGAAGAGATCCGGACGATTCGGGAGGTTGTTCAGGACAATCCGGATTTTCTGGCCGTCATCTGCCATCCGGAGATGGAGCAGGAGAAAAAACTTTCTGTGTTGGATGATATTTTCAAGGGGAAAATGTCGGATGATACGATGGGGTTTTTAAATGTTCTCATTCGAAAGGGGCGTTTTGGAGAGATACTTTCCATTTTGGATTATTTTGATGAGCAGGCGAAAGCATACAAGAAGATTGGTGTTGTAAAAGTATCCACACCGATGGCTCTTGACGATGCACAGAGAGAGCAGGTTGAGACAAAACTTCTTGAGGTCACAGAATACGAGAGCCTTGAAGTAGAGTACGAAATTGACGAGAGTCTTCTTGGAGGTATCGTAATTCGTATTGGTGACCGGGTTCTCGACAACAGTATCCGCTCAAAGATGGAGCTTATGTCGAGACAATTATATAAAGTAAAGCTGTCCTGACGGGCAGTTAAGTAAAGAATGGGTGAGTCCCGTTCTTGGAAAGAAGGTGTGCAATTACATGAACTTAAAACCTGAAGAGATCAGTTCAGTGATTAAGGAAGAAATAAAGAAATACAGTACGGAGTTCGAAGTAGCGAATGTAGGAACCGTCATTCAGGTTGCTGATGGTATTGCCCGTATCCATGGTTTGGAAAAGGCTATGCAGGGTGAGTTGCTGGAGTTCCCGCACGAAGTATACGGCATGGTGCTGAACCTTGAGGAAGACAATGTTGGTGCGGTACTTCTCGGCGATTCCGCAAATATTAACGAGGGAGATATTGTCAAGACAACGGGACGTGTTGCTACCGTACCGGTCGGCGATGCCATGAGCGGCCGAGTTGTCAATGCACTGGGACAGCCGATTGACGGCAAGGGACCAATCAATACGGACAAACTTCGTCCGATTGAGCGTGTGGCATCCGGTGTTATTTCCCGTAAATCCGTAGATACTCCGTTGCAGACCGGTATTAAGGCGATTGACTCCATGGTACCGATTGGTAGAGGACAGCGTGAGTTGATTATCGGTGACCGCCAGACAGGTAAGACGGCAATTGCGATTGATACCATCATCAATCAGAAAGACCAGGATGTACTGTGTATTTATGTGGCAATTGGTCAGAAGGCTTCGACTGTTGCCAATATTGTTAAGACATTAGAAGAGAGTGGTGCGATGGACTATACGACAGTAGTAGCAGCGACAGCGAGTGAGTTGGCACCACTTCAGTATATTGCTCCATATGCCGGCTGTGCAATCGGCGAGGAGTGGATGGAGAACGGAAAAGACGTATTGATTGTGTATGATGACTTGTCCAAACATGCGACCGCTTATCGTACCCTGTCACTGCTTCTTCGTCGTCCGCCGGGGCGTGAGGCGTATCCGGGTGATGTCTTCTATCTGCATTCCAGACTGTTGGAGCGCGCGGCAAGACTTTCGGATGCATTGGGCGGCGGTTCCCTGACAGCCCTGCCAATTATCGAGACGCAGGCAGGTGACGTATCCGCCTATATTCCGACCAACGTAATTTCCATTACAGATGGTCAGATTTACCTTGAGACAGAGATGTTCAACTCCGGTTTCCGCCCGGCGGTCAATCCGGGACTCAGCGTGTCGCGAGTAGGTGGTTCCGCTCAGATTAAAGCGATGAAGAAGATTGCCGGACCAATTCGTATTGAGCTTGCCCAGTACCGCGAGCTGGCTGCGTTCTCGCAGTTTGGTTCTGACTTGGATGCCGACACCAAACGTCAGCTTGATCAGGGTGAAAGAATCCGTGAAATTCTCAAACAGGGACAGTACGCACCGTTGCCGGTATGGTATCAGGTTATCATAATCTATGCGGCAACCAAGCAGTATCTGTTAGATATTCCGGTTGATGATATTCTCGCGTTTGAAAAGGGCTTGTTTGAATTCGTTGACACGAAATATCCGGAGGTGCCATCATCAATTCGTGAGGCAAAAGAGATTTCCGATGAAATCGAGCCGAAGCTGATTCAGGCAATCGAAGAATATAAAAATGTATTTTTGCATGAAAACTAGAGAGGTGTGATGATATGGCCTCAATGAGAGATATAAAAAGACGAAGAGACAGTATCCAGAGCACTTCTCAGATTACCAAGGCAATGAAACTTGTCTCCACAGTAAAATTACAGAAGGCGAAAGGCCATGCAGAAGAGACAAAGCCATATTTTGCCAAAATGTATGAGACCGTATCCGGTATGCTCGCTCGTTCCGGCGGCTCTGCTTCCAATCCGTATGTGAGAGCAAAAGGAGAGGACAATAAGCCGCGCAAAAAGGGTGTCATCATGATTACATCCAATCGTGGTCTGGCAGGCGGATACAATTCCAATGTTGTGAAGTTGATCACCCAGGGAGACTTTGATAAGGAAAGCACAGTGATTTATCCGGTAGGACGCAAGGGACTTGAGGCAGTTCGGCGTCTCGGCTACAACTTGTCAGGAGACTACTCCGAGGTAATTAACAAGCCGATGTTCGGCGATGCCGTGAGCATTGGGAAGACGGTTACGAGTGCGTTGGAGAGCGGTGAGATTGATGAAGTATATCTGGCTTATACCGTATTTAAAAATACAGTGACACAGATTCCGACTCTGATTAAAATTCTTCCGTTTGATGAGGATGATGTTCATGAGGAAGACTCCGCTAAGGATGAGCAGAAGGCGGAGGGACCTGTGGCTCTGATGAACTATGAACCCGAAGAGGAAGATACTCTCGGTTATATCATTCCTCTGTATATGAACAGCCTGATTTTCGGTGCGCTGGTAGAGGCCGTGGCCAGTGAGAATGGTGCCCGTATGCAGGCGATGGACAATGCGACAAGCAATGCAGAGGAAATGATAGACAGTCTGGGACTGCAGTACAATCGCGCCCGTCAGGCAGCGATTACCCAGGAATTGACAGAGATTGTGGCGGGAGCTTCCGCCATCGAATAGTGCGAAGCATTCACTTCACATGAAAAATAGTGTGATAAATCACGCAGAAATGAGGTTTTATATGGCAGAGAATAATGAAAATAAATCTGTCGGCATTATTACCCAGATTATCGGCGCCGTTCTGGACATTAAGTTTCAGGACGGACAACTTCCGGAAATTAACGAGGCCATCAGTATTCCGCTGGAAAACGATGGAAAGTTAGTAGTAGAGGTTGCCCAGCATCTGGGAGATGATACCGTACGCTGTATTGCCATGGGACCAACCGATGGTCTTGTGCGTGGCATGAAGGCGAATGCCACCGGTTCACCGATTCGTGTGCCGGTAGGTGAGGAGACACTGGGACGTATGTTCAACGTTCTCGGCGATCCGATTGATGAAAAAGAACCACCGAAGGTAAAAGAATATGATCCGATTCACAGAAAGGCACCTGCTTTTGAGGAGCAGTCAACAGAGTCTGAGATTCTGGAGACCGGTATCAAGGTTATTGACCTTCTGTGCCCATACCAGAAAGGTGGTAAAATCGGTCTGTTCGGCGGTGCCGGTGTAGGTAAGACCGTATTAATTCAGGAATTGATTACCAACATTGCGACAGAGCACGGCGGATATTCCGTATTTACCGGTGTAGGAGAGCGTACCCGTGAGGGCAACGACCTCTACTACGAGATGATTGAGTCCGGTGTTATCGACAAAACAACCATGGTATTTGGCCAGATGAATGAGCCGCCGGGAGCGAGAATGCGTGTAGGTCTTACGGGACTTACCATGGCAGAGTATTTCCGTGACAAGGGCGGAAAAGATGTGCTCTTGTTCATTGATAATATTTTCCGTTTCACACAGGCAGGTTCCGAGGTGTCCGCACTGCTTGGCCGTATGCCGAGTGCCGTAGGTTATCAGCCGACACTTCAGACTGAGATGGGTGCTCTTCAGGAGAGAATCACATCCACAAAGAGCGGTTCCATCACATCCGTACAGGCCGTTTATGTGCCTGCGGACGACTTGACTGACCCGGCTCCGGCGACCACGTTCGCCCACTTGGACGCAACAACCGTATTGGAGCGTTCCATTGCAGAACTCGGTATCTATCCGGCGGTAGATCCGCTGGCATCCACATCGCGTATGTTGGATCCGAGAATTCTCGGTGAGGATCACTATCAGGTGGCGCGCGGTGTGCAGGAAATTTTACAGCGTTACAAAGAATTGCAGGATATCATCGCAATTCTTGGTATGGACGAACTTTCCGAGGACGAGAAACTCCTCGTCAACCGTGCAAGAAAAGTACAGCGTTTCCTGTCGCAGCCATTCAATGTAGCAGAGCAGTTCACCGGCCTTCCGGGTAAATATGTTCAGTTGGCTGACACCATCCAGGGCTTTAAAGAAATCCTTGACGGACAGCACGATGAAATTCCGGAAGCATACTTCCTCAATGCCGGAAGTATTGAAGATGTTGTAACACGTTATAAAGAGAGCAAATAATCTTCTGTCAATAAGAAGAGAAAGGATGTGGTTACAACATGGCGGATCTGAAGAAATTTCAGTTGGAGGTAATTTCTCCGGAGAGAATTTTCTACACAGGAGAAGTAGAGATGGTCGAATTGACAACGACCGAGGGTGACATCGGTATTTATGCCGACCATATTCCGCTGACTACAATCGTTGCGCCGGGTGTGCTCACCATTACAGAAGAAGGCGAGCGAACCAGAGAGGCATCGTTGTTAGAGGGATTTATGGAAATCACCCAGGATAAAGTGACAATTCTTGCCCAGTCCTGCGAGTGGCCGGATGAGATTGATATGAATCGTGCGGTAGAGGCGAGAACCCGCGCCGAGCGGCGTCTCAAAAGTACGGATACAAACGTGAATATGTCACGTGCCGAGCTGGCTCTCAGAAAATCACTGATCAGAATTGAACTGGCAGGGAGAAAATAATTACTAAATAACAATGATTCGATGAAGACGGGGATGCATAGGACTATGTGTCCCCATCAAAACATTATGGGAGAGCCACAAAGAAAATTAGAAATCAGTTGAAAATTTTTATTGTGTATGTTACAATACAGACATCTATCAAAATTGCACATTTGTTTTGTGTGTGTGCAGAACGGAGGGACACTCATGAAGAGAATTAAGACTTTGACAACAAAGAATCTCAAGGAGTCCATGAAGAAAGGTGGATGTGGCGAGTGCCAGACATCCTGTCAGTCTGCTTGCAAGACTTCCTGTACAGTAGGAAATCAGAGTTGTGAGAACAGATAATCAATGGAATGAATGAGAACAAATACGGAGGACTGATCGGTGGAGAGCCGGTCTAGTCCTCATTGCACGTTATAAGGAAATGAGGATAATATGATACACCAGTATAAAAATAATGGATACAATATTGTGTTAGATGTGAACAGCGGTTCTATTCATGTGGTGGACGATGTTGTCTACGACACGCTGGAACTCATGGATGAAGAGGATAGCAACAGATACTCAGAGGAGAATTTTAAGAGGATTTCAGATCTGATTATTGAAAAATATAAAGCAGAAAATTTGACAGAACAGGATATGAGGGATGTGTTCTCGGATTTGCAGGAGTTAGAGGAAAATGGAACCCTTTTTGCAAAAGATGACTATAAAGATGGGGTAATTGATTTTAAGAAACGCCAGACAGTTGTAAAAGCACTTTGCCTTCACATTGCCCATGACTGTAATCTCGCCTGCCGTTACTGCTTTGCCAGTGAAGGAGAATATCATGGTGACCGTGCGCTTATGAGTTATGAGGTGGGGAAAAAAGCACTTGATTTTCTTGTTGCTAATTCCGGGCACCGACGCAATCTTGAGGTGGACTTTTTTGGCGGTGAACCGCTCATGAATTTTGAAGTGGTCAAAAAACTGGTAGCATACGGGCGGGAATTGGAAAAGGAAAAAGACAAACATTTTCGTTTTACATTGACGACCAATGGCGTTCTTATCAATGATGACGTTATTGAATTTGCCAATAAGGAGATGGACAATGTTGTCCTGAGCATCGATGGGCGAAAGGAAGTCCATGACCATATGCGTCCATTCCGGAACGGCAAGGGAAGTTATGATTTCATTATTGATAAATTTAAAAAGGTGGCAGAATCCAGAAAACAGACGAAATACTATGTAAGGGGAACATTTACCCACTTCAATCTTGATTTTGTCAAAGATGTGCTGAGTCTGGCTGACGAGGGATTCGAGCAGATTTCCGTGGAACCTGTTGTGGCAGGACCGGAAGAAGAATATGCCATTCGCGAGGAGGATATTCCGCAGATTTGCGAGGGATATGATGAACTTGCCAAAGAGATGCTTCGGCGTGAAAAAGAGGGAAAGGGATTCAATTTCTTTCACTATATGATAGATTTGAGCGGAGGACCATGTGTCTATAAGCGTCTGTCCGGCTGTGGGTCGGGAACAGAGTATCTGGCAGTGACACCTTGGGGGGATTTGTATCCGTGTCACCAGTTTGTCGGCGAGGAGCAGTTCTGTTTGGGGAATGTTGATGAGGGGATTAAAAATACTCCGGTGCGAGATGAATTCAAACTGTGCAACGTCTATGCAAAGGAAGAGTGCAGAAATTGTTTTGCCAAGTTTTACTGCAGCGGTGGATGTGCGGCAAATGCCTATCATACACACGGTGATATTAATAAGCCGTATGAGATTGGGTGTGCGCTTCAGAGGAAAAGAGTAGAATGTGCGATTATGCTCCAGGCAGCGAGAAGCTGAGGTTCTATACAAGTTGCATAAAGAAAGCAAAATATTTTAGAAGAATTTTACATTAAAAAATAAAAAAGGAGTTGAATTATTCTTAAATGGGTTTATAATAGATTATGTATAAGAATATTTGGGAATAATGTACAGGAGATAGTGAAAGGAGAATTGTCGTGGCATTTGATATAGGGATAGACTTAGGGACAGCCAGTATTTTGGTATATGTAAAGGGAAAAGGCGTTGTATTAAAAGAGCCAAGCGTGGTTGCGTTTGACCGCGATACGAATAGAATTAAGGCAATTGGGGAAGAAGCTCGTCTTATGCTGGGACGTACGCCGGGCAATATTGTGGCAGTTCGTCCGCTTCGTCAGGGCGTTATTTCGGATTATACTGTGACAGAGAAGATGTTAAAGTATTTCATTCAGAAGGCAGTTGGCAAGCAGAGACTCCGCAAGCCGCTGATCAGCATCTGTGTGCCAAGTCAGGTCACAGAGGTAGAGAGAAAAGCAGTAGAAGATGCGGCTTTTCAGGCGGGGGCACGCGATGTCAAGATTATTGAGGAGCCGATTGCAGCAGCGATTGGTGCAGGTATTGACATTTCTCGTCCTTGTGGAAATATGATTGTAGATATCGGCGGTGGTACGTCAGATATCGCAGTTATCTCTCTTGGCGGCACAGTTGTGAGTGCGTCCATTAAGATTGCGGGAGATGATTTTGATGAGGCAATCGTCCGATATATGAGAAAGAAGCACAATTTGCTGATTGGTGAGAGAACGGCAGAGGACATCAAGATTCGTGTGGGTTCTGCCTTCCCGCGGCCGGAGACAGTATCAATTGATGTTCGCGGAAGAAATCTGGTCAGTGGTCTCCCGAAGACAGTCACTGTTACGTCGGAGGAGACAGAAGAGGCGTTGAAGGATACGACAGCGCAGATTGTCGAGGCGGTTCACAGCGTATTAGAGAAGACCCCGCCGGAACTGGCAGCGGATATTGCAGATCGCGGTATTGTTCTTACCGGTGGCGGAAGTTTATTATATGGTTTGGAAGAATTGATTGAGTCCAAGACGGACATTACGACAATGACGGCAGAAGAGCCGATGACAGCGGTTGCGATTGGAACAGGTAAGTATGTTGAGTTCCTTGGTGGCAATGGCAGTGACGACTAAGGGGTAGCATGGCGCGAAGTCATGAGTGGTATTTTTATTTGATGTAAGGGGGTTTTCTATGTTTCGAGGTCTTTATACCGGATGGACGGGCATGGTGAATGAGCAGAAGCGTTTGGATGTTATTTCCAACAATATGGCGAATGCAGACTCCGTTGGTTACAAGGATGCGAGAGTCAGTTCACAGGCGTTTGACAGAGTGCTTGCGATTAAGATTCGTGACGGCTCCGAGGCATATCACAATGAGGCGATTGGAAATATGAGCCTTGGTGTGAAGGTGGGGGAGACTTATACGGATTATTCACAGGGTTCTCTGCGCGGGACAGGTGGTACATATGATGTGGCGTTGAGCGGCAGTGGTTTTTTTACGGTTAATGTGACGAACAGTGCCGGGGAGACGCACACACGTTATACAAGGAATGGACAGTTTCATCTCACGAAGGATGGGCTTTTGGTAGATGCTGATGGCAATCCGGTCCAGGGAGAGGGCGGAGATATTCATATCAGTACAGATGCCAAGACAGTAACAATTTCACCACAGGGTGTGATTACGGCAGATGGGACGATGATTGATACCTTGAAGGTGGTAGATTTTTCAGATTATGATTATCTCAAGAAATATGGCAACACAATGTATGAGCCGGTAGATGGTGCTACGACGATTGATGCCGATGCGCAGTTGATTCAGGGATATACTGAGCAGTCAAACGTTAATGTTATTAAAGAAATGGTCGATATGATTACTATAACGAGAGCTTACGAGGCCAACCAGAAAGTGATTCGCTCCTATGATTCTATGCTCGACAGTGCGGTGAATCAGGTTGGCAGATTAGGCTAAACGGCTGATTATTAGGAGGTGGCGCTATATGATGCGTTCGTTGTGGACGGCGGCGACAGGGATGATTGGACAGCAGACAAATTTGGATACGATTGCGAACAATTTGTCTAATATCAATACAACGGGGTACAAAACACAGGCGGCGAATTTTAAGACGCTGATTTATCAGAATTTACAGAAAAATTCCTACACATCGACGGGAGATCCAAAACCGGTCGGTGCGGAGGTAGGACTGGGAACAAGAGTTGGTTCTATTTCTTCCAGTTTTACACAGGGGGCACTGAACGCTTCCAATGGCGAATTTGACTATGCGATTGAGGGCGATGGCTTTTTCATGGTTCGGTTGAGTGATGGAAAGATTGGATACACGAGAAATGGTCATTTCAACATGGCAGTTACCGGCAATGGAATTGCACTGACAGACAGTGCCGGCAATCCGGTGCTGGATACAGCCGGCAACCCGATTAATCTCAATGGCAATTACACCACTTCGAAGGTGGCGATTGATTTATATGGCAATCTCACCTATCCGGATGCGACGAATAATCGACAGAATCTCGGTATTCAGGTAGGACTTGCGTATTTTCCGAATGCAGGTGGTCTGGATAAGTCATCGGAATCTAATTATTTGGAGTCCGAGGCTTCCGGTGCGGCGACCATCAGTACAGCGACGGCACTTGGTTCGAAGATTAAGTCCGGATATTTGGAGGCATCGAATGTTCAGGCAGCAGATGAGATGGTTAATATGATTATTGCACAGCGTGCTTATGAGATGAACTCAAAGGCAATTCAGGCTTCCGATGAGATGTTGCAGCAGGCAAACAATTTGCGGTCTTGATAAGAGAGGCTTAGTCTGACGGGGGTCAGAAAGTAGTCAGCAGATTGTGACAGTTCAGAAAGGATATGAATTATGGCGATTACATTTGACAATACATATCTTACCAATTATTCTACTGACGCTACGACTGCGGCGGCAGAGAAGCTTACCGGCACGATTCAGAATGCTGTGGAAGATGAGGAAATGCTTGACGCCTGCAAGGAATTTGAGGCGTATATGGTAGAGCAGATTTATAAGAACATGGAGAAGATATCCAAGATATTGACAGACGATGACGAAGAGGACAAAGAGGGCAGCGAGTATTTAGATATGTTCTCAGATACTTATTTGCAGGATATTTCAAGTAAGATGATGAGCAGTGGGCAGAGTTTGGGGCTTGCAGAGCAGTTGTATAATTCCATTAAGGTGAATTCCGGCCAAGCGGCTACGGCGACAGAGGCAGTCGATACAACATCTGCAGTGGAAGCGGTATCATCAGCGGTTGCCGCAACAACAACGGATTGAACGTAATAAATGCTCATGGGAATTTAATCAGAGTGGATTATATGGAATGTTCGAGGCGGAGTCTGTGTCAGGCTCCGCCTTATTTATATTGAGTCTGGATTAATGCAATAAATTTATGCATTGTGTCCGGACGAATGCGGAGGATCACATGGAAGAGAGAAAGGGATATGTCTCACATATTATTTTTCGGAATCAGGAAAACGGGTACACCGTTTTTGAATTGGAGATGAGTGACGGAGAGACGGAGACTTGTGTGGGAACAATACCATTTATTAATGAGGGAGAGTATGTCTGTTTAAAAGGGGAGATGGTCAAACATCCCGTTTATATGGAGCAGTTAAAGGTCAGTTCTTTTGAGGTGGAGGAGCCGGATGATGCAATGGCGATGCTGCGCTATTTGGCTTCGGGAGCGATTGCGGGGATTCGCGGTGGGCTGGCAAAGAGAATAGTGGATAAATTCGGTGATGACACCTTTCGGATTATAGAGAAAGAGCCGGAACGACTGGCAGAGGTTAAGGGCATCAGTGCGAAAAAGGCGATAGCGATTTCGATGCAATTTGAGGAAAAGCATGAGATGCGTAAGGCGATTATTTTTCTGCAGAAATATGGAGTCAGTAATCAGTTGGCGGTAAAAATATTTAAGGCATATGGGAACGCTCTTTACGATGTAGTGAGACAAAATCCATATCAGTTAGCGGAGGATATTACGGGAGTTGGGTTTAAGATTGCAGATGATATTGCAAGAAAATCCGGATTTGCACTGGATTCAGTGGCGCGAATCCGCGCCGGTATTTTATATGTGCTTCATGAGGGAACCGGCAATGGATATGTCTACATGCCGGAAAAATTACTTTTTCAAGACGCAACTTATCGTCTGGAAGTTTCTCCGGACAAAATTGCAGATGCGCTGGATGGCATGGAGAGGGATCGGGCGGTTATTGTCACAGAAGAGAGAAATATTTATCTTCCCTCCTTGTATTATGCTGAGCTGAACTGTGCTCGAATGCTGACAGATTTGAATGTGCCGATGAGGCGGAATTCGAAGGCTCTGGATGCAATGATAGAGAGAATGGAAAAAGCGGAAAAATTAGAATTGGATGAGAGACAGAAAATGGCGGTGCGCGAAGCAATGTGCAGTGGACTTCTTGTCATTACCGGTGGTCCGGGAACGGGAAAGACAACGACGATTAATATGATGATTCGCTGCATGAGGGAAGAGGGGATGGAGATTCTTTTGGCGGCACCTACAGGCCGCGCGGCAAAACGGATGTCAGAGGCAACGGGATATGAGGCTCAGACAATTCACCGCTTGTTGGAATACAATGGTGCTCTTTTGGAGCAGGAGGATTCAGCGGACAGAAATCAGGAGGAACTGTTTGGAAGAAATGAGTGGAATCCGCTGGAAACGGACGTAATTATTATTGATGAGATGTCTATGGTTGATATTTACCTGTTCCATAGTCTTTTGAAGGCGGTTGCGGTCGGAACTCGGTTGATTCTTGTAGGAGATGTGAATCAGCTTCCGAGTGTTGGACCGGGCAATGTGCTAAAGGATATTATTCGTTCTCATTGCTTTAATATAGTAAAGTTGTCGCGTATTTTCCGACAGGCGGCGGAGAGTGATATTATTGTTAATGCTCACCGGATTAATGACGGCGAGGAGATTGCGCTGGACAATCAGAGCAAAGATTTCTTTTGTCTGAAGAGAGAGGATAGTCACGGGGTACTGGAGGTTATGCTATGGCTTGTGCGTGATAAGATGCCGAAATATACAGACTGTACGCCGTTTGATGTTCAGGTGTTGACACCGATGAAAAAGGGCGAACTTGGCGTGTATCGCTGCAATGAAATTTTGCAGAAGTATCTCAACCCGGAGTCTCCCAATAAAGGGCAGATTGAGAGTCATGGCGTATTGTTTCGCGAGGGTGACAAGGTGATGCAGATGAAAAACAATTATCAGATTAAATGGCAGGTGCGTGGCTATCACAATGTGATGATTGAAGAGGGAGAGGGTGTGTTTAATGGCGACTGCGGAATTATCACGGAGATTGACGCCCTTAACAAAGAAATAACGGTTCGATTTGACGATGAAAAATATGTGACCTATCCACAGGGAAACTGGGATGAGTTAGAACTGGCATATGCGATTACAATACATAAGTCTCAGGGGAGTGAGTACCCGGCCGTTGTCCTTCCGATTCTCACCGGACCTCGCCCACTCATGAACCGCAATATTTTGTATACGGCGGTCACGAGAGGAAAAAAATGTGTCACAATCGTGGGAAACAAGCAGACGGTACTTGATATGATACATAATAAAACGGAGCAGTTGAGGTATTCTTCGCTCTGCGAGCGAATTTGCGAAATAGAAGAAAAAAACAGGGTGCAAAATTAGTAAATGTCTGTTATAATAGTAAGAAAGGATTGATGGCGTATCGGGATCGATATATTAGGGCTTTTATTTCCGGTCAAATGTCCTATGTGTGGTAAACTTTTGGTGCGTGGAGAACGTGGTATATGCCGGGAGTGTCGAGAACACTTGCCGGTGGTTACAGAACCGGTTTGCCGACATTGTGGAAAGCCGATTGCGGACAGCGGAAAGGCGGTTTGTCTGGACTGTGCAAAGAAAAGTAGTGAAATCAGAGAAGGAAAGGCTCTTTGGACGTATACGGAGCAGATGAAAAGTGCCATTGCTGATTTTAAATATAGCGGTCACATGAACAGTGGGGAATTTTTCGCAGAGGAATTGTTGCGCTGTGGACACGACTGGATTTGCAGCAGGAAGGTGGAGTGCATTGTGCCGGTTCCGCTTCATGCAAGAAAGAAGCGGTTTCGCGGATTTAATCAAGCGGAGTATCTTGCCGGTTATCTTGCAGAGAATCTGCAGCTTCCGGTTTGTCGGGCTCTTGTTCGAACAAGGGATACGAGACCTCAGAAGGGACTGGATGATAAGCAGAGAGCAAAGAATTTACGGGGAGTTTTTGAATTGACAAAAGGTGGTCTGAAGGTCTTGCGGGATGTTCAGCGAATATTGCTTGTCGATGATATATATACGACAGGCGCAACATTGGAAGAATGTGCGAGGGCACTTAGAACATACAGTGATTTTTCTGTATATTCTATTTGTCTGTGCATTGGCAAGGATTATTGAAGATTAATGTAAGGAGGGATTTGACATGGAAGTTGTTACATGTAGAAGTTGTGGGAAGCTGTTTAATTATATCAGGGGAGCTCATGTGTGTCCGGTTTGCCAGAAGAAGCTGGAAGAGAAATTCCTTGACGTAAAGAAATTTGTACGGGAGAATCCGGACGTGGACATCAAGACACTTTCGGAGGAGAAAGATGTATCCGTTGCTCAGATTAAGAGATGGGTGCGTGAGGAGAGGCTGATTTTCTCTGAAGATTCTCCGGTCGGGCTGCCATGCGAGAGCTGTGGTGCTACCATTAAGACCGGAAGGCTGTGTGACAAATGTAAGCAGAATTTGATGGGCGGCTTGAGAGATGCTGCTTCCGTGCCGAGGGTGGAACGGCCGCAGAGAAAGAGGGCAACAGACAACAAAATGCGCTTCTTAGATTGATTGCGAACAATTCAAGCGCATAAAGTGACTGTGAATAATGTAGAGTTAATAAAATGGCATGGGACGGTTGTCGTTCCATGCCATTTGTTTGAGTGTACAATTCAAATAAAAAATCCCGCCGTATCAATCAAGTGACACAATTGCCTCAATTTCAATCAGAACATCCTTTGGAAGACGTGCCACTTCGACACAGGAGCGTGCCGGGCAGTCTTTCTGGAAATATTTTGAATAGATTTCATTGACTGTTGAAAAGTCATCCATGTTTTTGATAAAGACAGTTGTTTTTACAGTATTATCAATGGATGTGCCGGCTTCCTGAATCAGAGCTGCAAGGTTACCGATTGCCTGCTCGGCCTGTTCTTCAATACCGCCCTGTACCAGTTCCCCGGTTGCCGGAACAATGGGAATGACACCTGACGTAAAAAGAAAGCCGTTTGTTATAATTGCCTGTGAATATGGTCCGATGGCAGCCGGAGCCTTGTCTGTTGCTATAATTTTTTTCATTGTAAAATCACACCTTTCGTTTTAATCGGAAAGTGTCCGATGCTATTGTTGGACTCTCCCTGTTTCAGTATATCGCAAAGAGAAAAAAATTTCACTATTTTTTTGCATTCATTTATGTTAAAATGAGTGCAATACAAAATAATGTAGGAAATGAGGATAACAATGACAGAAAAAGAACTATTGGGTACGACCAGGAAACTTAGCGTGCTGAGAAAAAGTAAATTCGGGATTTATCTCGGGACAACTGATATGCCGGGGACGGAGATTTTGCTGCCGAACAATCAGGTTCCAACAGATTTGAGCGACGGCGATGAAATAGAGGTTTTTCTATACAAGGATTCTGAGGATAGAGTCATTGCAACGCGGGAGAAACCATTTTTGCAATTAGGAGAAGTTGCGGCACTTCAGGTGACAGATGTAACAGGGATTGGAGCCTTTCTGGACTGGGGGCTGGTAAAAGACTTGTTTTTGCCGTTTAAAGAGCAGACAAGAAAAGTCGCTGTGGGAGACACTGTGTTGGCGGCCCTGTACATAGATAAGAGTTCGAGACTGTGTGCGACAATGCGCATTTATCATTACCTCTCCTGCGAGAGTGGGTATAACAAAGGTGACCATGTGCATGGAAGAGTGTATGAAATAACAGAGAGTTTTGGCGTGTTTGTGGCAGTGGACGACAAATACTCAGCCCTGATTCCTCACAACGAGATGTCAAGAGAATTTCGCGTGGGTGAGGAGATAGACGCAAGGATTAAGTCGGTCACTGCGGATGGAAAACTCACACTCAGCCTGCAAGAAAAAGTAAAAGTGCAGATGGGAGTAGATGCCGATAGGATTCTAAAGCGATTGGAGGAAGCGGGGGGATATCTTCCATTTCATGACAAGACATCGCCGGAGATTATTAAGCGTGAATTTCAAATCAGTAAAGCCGCATTCAAACGCGCACTGGGACGGCTGCTAAAAGGTAATAAAATAGAATTTGCAGATAACGGAATCCGCTTAAAATAACTGTGGAACAAAAGAGGAGAAACAGAAAAGACTCCCGGGGGAGTCTTTTCTGTTCAAATTGTAATGTCGAAGTTGCCGCCGAGATTTGGATTGACAGACTGTTCCATCATCGCTGTGATGGCGGCCCCTTGGGCTTCTGCTGTATCCATAACCTTAGAAAGCACTTGCGTGCTAATCTGTTCCATTGTGACATTCTGAGAATTCATAATAGAATAGGCAGCAATATCAATTCCGTCGGATAATTCCATCCCGGCACCTCCTCGCATAATGTGTAATAGAGTTTTGTTGCGCCAAAACATCTACCCTTATTATACCACAGGTAATATAAAGAGAAAAGAAAAAAATATTCAATTCTTGTAGAATATTTTTAGTTGACAGAGTTACGTTTTCTTGTTATACTTTAACATATCGTTAATAATTTTGTAATATTTTGCAACAAGTCAGCACCCTGTGAATTCATCACAATTCTTGGAAAAGTTCACTTTTCAAACAGAATTGTGATGAATTCACAGGGCGGACAAGCGCTTATAGCGCTCTGACCGCCCACACCCGGAGGAGGCTAAGGAATGGCACCCGGAGGGGGGCTGAGGAATGGCACCCGGAGGGGGCTGAGGGAAAAACACAAGGGATAACAATAAGAAAAATCACAAAACAGTTTCATAGCAAATGGAGGGAAATACATGCAACGAAACAAAACGGTCAAAGGCCTGAAAATGGTTTTGGGAGCCGGCCTTGTTTTAGCAATTGGTACATTTGGACACAGTATGATTTCATCATCTACGACGATGGGAACAGAGACAGAATTAGCAGGAATGTCATACACATTGGATCAGTTGTGCAATGTACAGGCCGGTACGAGTCAGACAGATCCTGAGGCGATTATTGCCTTTGATGATACGAGCAAAGATGGAGACACGACCAATGCAAGTGGTTCGGCGGTCAGCGGTTCGGCCGTAGATGATTCAACGCCGGATACAGTTACGGAAAATACAGCAGAATCGACACCAAAACCGGAGTCAGAGTATGCCAATGTTGGTATCTCGATTGCGGCAGATTATGTCAATATACGTAAGAAACCAAATACAGATGCTGAGATAGTTGGTAAGTTATACCGTGGAAGTGCTGCTACGATTATTAAAACAGTAGGAGACTGGGTGTACATCAAGTCCGGTTCAGTCAGTGGATATATTATGGCGGACTATTTGGCAATTGGATACAGTGCTGAAAAACTGGTTGATAAATTCGGTACAAAGTGGGCGACGATTGCGGCTGACACGTTACGTGTCCGCGAGGAGAAAACGACAGATTCTACGATTGTGACTCTTCTTTCTCAGGACGAGAGTTATGAAGTTATTAAAGAAGAGGATGAGTGGTGTAAGATTTCTGTAGATGGCGACACGACCGGATATGTGGCAAAAGAGTATGTCAATGTATCGGTACAGTTTAAAAAGGCAGTTTCAATCGAGGAAGAGCGAGAGGCTGCGAGAAGAAAAGCGGCTGCTGAAGCGGCAGAAAGAGAAGAGCAGAGACAGGTTTCCAGTAACAATGATTCCGACAGTTCTGATTCTTCATCAGAGAGCAGTAGTTCTTCAAATAGTTCTTCTGCTAAGCGTAGTTCTTCGAGTAGTTCTTCGAGCAGTTCTTCGAATGGATCTTCCGGAAAGAGTGGTTCTTCCAGCAGTTCCGGTAAGAGCAGTTCCGGAAGTGGTGGTAAATCCGGTTCTTCGAAGAGTTCTGACGGAAGTGGTGGAAAGAGTGGTTCCTCTTCATCCAGCAATGGAGGCGGCGGTTCCAGCAGTAAATCCAGTTCCGAGTCCAGCAATGGAGGCGGCGGTTCATCAGGAAGCTCCAGCAGTAGCGACAGTGATGGAAGCGGCGGAAGTGCTCTTGGCAGTGGTGATGGTTCTGCCATTGCATCCTACGCTCTGCAGTTTGTCGGTAACCCATATGTTTATGGTGGGACAAGTTTGACACATGGTACGGATTGCTCCGGTTTCACTATGTCGGTATTTAAGAAATTTGGTATCAGCCTGCCACGTACATCTCGTGAGCAGTCACGAGTAGGAAAGAAGATTAGTGTGTCCGATGCGAGAGCCGGTGACTTGATTTTCTATTCCAACGGCGGCGGTGTTAATCACGTAGCACTCTGTATTGGCGGTGGACGAGTCGTTCATGCAAGTAATCCGAAGAGTGGTATTAAGACAAGCAATATATATTATCGTACACCTTATTGTGCACGTCGTGTGCTGAACTAAGTGTATCTGTAATCGTTGTAAAAAAGCAAAAACAGTCATCGTTTGCGGAATGGGTAACGTAAGAGAAGCGTTAGCGATTCGCAGACGGATGGCTGTTTGTTCATGTGAAATACACAAATTCCTCCAAAATTGTTTGAAAAAACCATAGTAATGCGCTGCGATTGACTTACCATTATATGGAAAAATATTCTGGAGGAAAATCGTATGAATGAATTTCTGGCCTATTGGAGAGGGGACAAGATGGTTGCCGATATTCACGTAGGAGATAAGTTGAATCATGATGATCCGATGTGGACAAGTTTTACTACAGGGAAAAAGTTAGAGCAGATTTGTCCGGCAGATGTATATGGGTTTGAGTTTCGTGCAATTACGATTGCGATAAGAGATGGGGCGAAGATTGTTGGAACAATGGGGATTGCAATTAGCATGGAGAATGAGTCATTTACCAAGAATGCGTCAAAAGAACTTCTGGAATCCATCAGTCTGGTTCAGTCAGAAATGGAAAACGAAAATGGTTATAATGAGATTATCACAGAGAGTTCAGCGAAAATTCGCAATGCATCCGAGAGTATTATGCAGAACTTGAAAGAGGTGCAGGTTTTTACGCAGGAGATTATGAAGATTTCTAATAACACGAACATGCTTGCCTTGAATGCATCGATTGAGGCGGCGCGCAGCGGTGACATGGGCAAGGGGTTTGCGGTTGTGGCAGAGCAGAGAACAGACATTGACATGTTGTTCTCTGCTTTTGTATAATGAGTATATCAATGATAAGAGAGGATATGGATCGGTATGGCAAATTTATCGCTTAAGGAAATAATGGCACAGGTTGAAGCGATTTGTAGGAAAAAAGAAGTGGAGCATTTGTATCTTTTTGGATCATATGCTACAGGAGAGCAGACAGATACAAGTGACATAGATTTTGTAGTAAAGGGATGCAAAGATATTTCCCGACTTCGAAGTGAAGTGGAGCAGATTCGTACACTAAAGAAAATAGATATTTTTGATTATGACCAGTGTAAAAATAGTTTTTTAAAGGAGGATATGGATCGATATGGCAAGCAAATTTACTAATCGTTATATGAGTTTTTGCAGTAGCCTCGATAGTCTTGAGAAAGCAAAAACAAGAAATCCGGAAGATGAATTTGTCCTGAGTGGAACAGTACAGAAGTTCAGCCTGACGTTTGATATTTCATGGAAGGTAATGAAAGATATTATTGTGAAATATCATAAAATACAAAATTTTGCTACCGGTTCGCCAAGGGAAACATTGCGTACGGCCTACTCTGTTCAATTGATTGATGATGACATGTGGATGGAAATGTTAGATATAAGAAATGAACTTACTCATGATTATAATGGGGAACTGGCGGCTGACAGCTTTGATAAGATTGTGAATGAATATATTCCTATGTTTGAAACATTGCGGGAAAAAGGGGAGAGGTATGTGAAAATAATATAAACTAAATAGACAAGATATAAAAGAGGTTTTGCTATAGCGTTTGCACGTTAAAGCGAAGCCCCTTTTATAGTACCTGGTCTTCATCTGACGGAAGATAGCGCAGTATATCGGACACATCACAGTGAAGTATACGACATAAGTCATTGATGGTTTTTGTTGAAATATCTTTATTATTTTTAAGTCGATGCAATGTACTGTATGACAAATGATGATTCTTGGTAAGTGTGTACCAATTTTCATCGGATTTTTCTAATGTATTCCAAAAGGGTAAATAGTCTATCATAAATTATATTCTTGCTCCACAAGGGGAGAACCTTTCTGCTATATAAGATAATTATACGAGTAATTTAGTGTAATACGATTTGATGGATTAAAAAGCCGGGAGTGGATGGTTTATAAGTATCCATCAAATTCTATTGTTTTGGGATCGCAGTTGATTGTACAGGAAGGTCAGATAGCTGTTTTTGTGGATGGTGGAGCTGTGTGCGATGTGTTTCAGCCGGGAACCTATACATTGAGAACAGACAATCTTCCTATCTTAAATGGATTGGTAAATTTGCCATTTGGTGGTAAGACGCCATTTAGTGCAGAAGTTTACTTTATTAATACAACCGCGCGACTGGATATTAATTGGGGAACAACGGATCCGATTCAGTTGATTGACCCTAAATACTATGTCAAACTTAGAATACGTGCATTCGGTCAGATGGGGCTGAAGATTTTGGATTGTGTAACTTTATTTAAAGAACTTATCGGTGGAATGCCGGCTGCAGATATTGTTAAATTTGATAAAGTAAAAGAATATTATAGAGGACTTTTGGTAATTAAAGTTAAAACAGCACTTGCGGACTCGATTATTACGAACGGAATATCAGCGTTGGAGATTTCGACTAAATTAGAAAGTTTATCAGAAAAAGTAAAGGAACAGATTGTTCCTGAGTTTGAGAAGTACGGATTTACAGTAGCGAACTTTTATATTCAATCAGTTAATTTTCCGGATGAAGATTTTGAGAAAATTAATAAAATTCTCGAAGATAAGGCAGCCTTTGAAATAATGGGAGATAACCGATACGCAACGAAACGATCCTTTGATGTATACGAAGGCGCAGCCAATAATCAGAATGGAACGGCTGGTGTATTTGCGGCGGGAGGGCTTGGAATAGGTGCAGCAATGGGAATGGGTACTGCAATGGGGCAGACCGTAGGAAACCCTATGCAGAAGAATGAGACAAAAGAATGCATGTCGTGCCATGCGAAAATACCGCAGAATTCTAAGTTTTGTCCGGAATGTGGATTTAGTTATCAAACCTCTAATTGTGAGTGTGGAGCAGTCCTCGCGCCAGGGACAAAATTTTGTCCGGAATGTGGAAAGAAGGTGGAGTAATTGGATACAGGTGAGGGAAAGAACAAGAGAAAGATGGCTTTTATCTGTGCCGCATTTCTGCTAATGTTTTATTTTGTAATTGTCTCATATGTCTATTTGTTTATGATGACATGGACATTGATGCCAAATTACATTGCAGGCATGATATATGAGGTTATCGGCTTTTTGATTGCTTCCTATGTTGTTTTGAAAAGTGTTGGAATGCCACAGATGAAGCTGCCATATCTAATCAGCATTCTATGCGTTACAATTTTTTATGTTGTAATATGTAATTGCATTAATGTTTTTGGGATGGGAACCATGGTAACGGTAAAATTTGTTTTTTTACATCTTGTGTTATTGTTTTTGTATTGTTTGATATCTATACCTATGTATATCATGGGTAAGAAATAAATTCTAGGGAGGAAAATATATGAGTGCAACAGTTTGTCCACAGTGTGGGGCTCCGATTGATCCGGGAGCATCTGAATGTAAATTTTGCGGAGAAAAAATTGCGACGCAGCAAGCGGCGAATCAACAACAGCCTGTAAATATGGGGCAGCCGACAATTGTGATACAACAACAGGCTGCGCCACAGCCACAGCAGGTATACACAGCGATTAACCCATCGTGGCCGATTAAGAGTAAAACGACAGCCGGAGTATTGGCACTTTTACTTGGGGCATTGGAGTACACAAATTCTATCTTGGAAAAGCCGGAATGGGAATTTTGTCGTTGCTGTTTTTGTTAATGGTTTATCAGACAGGGAAAAGGTATGAGGACTAAGGTAATTGCCCGGCACCATGATAGAAGTGTGCCGGGAGTATCCCGCAATGTTTTGTTCGATTGCGCCGGTTGCCGATAATTTGAGAGTTTCCGGCGTAGCGAACATAAAAACCTTACTGGATGCTCCCGGTAGTCTTCTGTCATGGTGTCTTTTTGGGTAAAATTTAAAATGAAATATTTGTGAAACTTTTAACAAAATAGTTGCAAAATCTTATCATCTGTGCTATCCTACAGTCGAGCGGTATTCGTAGGAAACTGCATCAGATGATAATGTGTTATCACTGTTTTCGGAGGTGATGACATGAAAATAGGATTTATCGGTGCCGGAAAGGTCGGCTGTTCGATTGGGAAATATCTCACAGAGCACGGCGTGACGGTGGCCGGATATGTTAGCCGAAGTAGAGAGAGCGCGGACGAAGCTGCGACTTTCACAGATACAAAGGCGTTTGATTCATTAGAAAAGTTGATAGCGGTGAGTGATATTCTTTTTATCACGACACCAGATGATTGTATTGAAGCGGTATGGAAGAAGATTAAGGTCATGCCGATTCAGGAAAAAATAATTTGCCATTTCAGTGGTTCATTATCATCCGTTGTATTTTCTGACCGGGAGCAGGCGGGGGCGTCTGGCTGTTCGGTTCATCCTATGTATGCGTTCAGCGACAAATTTACATCATTTCAAAAACTTAATCAGGTTATGTTTACAATGGAAGGGGACGAAGGTGCTCTTGTTGCGATAAAGCCTCTGTTCGAGGGGCTGGGAAATTCTGTCAGTGTAATTTCTCCGGAGAGCAAGGTGAGATACCATGCAGCTTCTTCGATGGTCAGCAACATGATGATTGGTCTGTACCAGATGAGTATTGATATGCTCACAGATTGTGGCTTTGAAGAAAAGCAGGCAAGACAGTTGGTGGAACCTCTTGTGAGAAATAACGTGGAAAATATGCTGCGGACATCGCCGGCAGAGGCTCTGACGGGACCAATTGAGAGAAATGATGTGCTGACAGTAAAAAAACACTTACAGGTTCTCGATGACAGAGAGCAGGCTGTCTATAAAAATCTGGGAGACGTTTTAGTGGAACTTGCCGGGAGAAAGAATCCGGGGAGAGATTATTCTGTCATGTCGGAGAATTTGGGCGGGAAGGACAATCGTCACCTTGTTTAAGCAGAGGCGAACAGAAATAATGAGCAATGAGAACGGAGGGATTCGGATGAAAAACACAGTATTGACATTTCAGCAGGCAAAGGACAAAGGGGAAAAACTCACGATGTTGACGGCGTACGATTATTCGACGGCAAAGTTAGAGGATGAAGCCGGAGTAAATAGTATTCTGGTAGGAGATTCTCTGGGGAATGTTATGCTGGGATATGAGGATACAATCAGTGTAACGATGGAGGATATGATTCATCATGGAGCGGCAGTGGCGCGCGGAGCAAAAAATGCCCTCGTGGTTGTGGATATGCCGTTTATGTCTTATCAGACATCGGTTTATGATGCCGTGGTAAATGCGGGACGTCTGATGAAAGAGGGACGTGCCGGTGCGGTGAAATTGGAGGGGGGAACCGAGGTGGTTCCACAGATTAAGGCAATTGTGTCTGCCGGAATTCCGGTGTGCGCACATATAGGTCTGACACCGCAGTCCATCAATGCTTTTGGTGGTTTCAAGGTTCAGGGCAAGTCTGAGATGGCAGCAAAGAAAATTCTTGAGGATGCGAAGGCAGTAGAGGAAGCTGGTGCATTTGCCGTAGTGATAGAGGGCGTTCCGAAAAAACTGGCAGACCTCATCACAAGTAAACTGCATATTCCGACCATCGGTATCGGCGCCGGTAACGGGTGTGACGGACAGGTGCTTGTGTATCAGGATTTGCTCGGTATGTTTTCGGATTTCACTCCGAAATTTGTTAAGCGCTACGCCAACATCGGTGAAATTATGAAAGAGGCATTTCAGAATTATATCGGTGAGGTGCAGAGCGGTGCATTTCCGGGTGAAGAACATGAATACAAGATTGATGATGATGTCATAGAAAAATTGTATTAATAGAAAGGCGGATATAGACAATGAAAATCGTAGCGACAGTAGATGAAGTGAGAGAGCAGGTAAAGCAGTGGAGAAAAGAGGGGCTGAGCGTCGGTCTTGTGCCGACGATGGGATATCTGCATGAGGGACATAAGAGCCTGATTGACAAGGCAGTAGAGCAGAATGATAAAGTGGTAGTCAGTGTGTTTGTCAATCCGATCCAGTTCGGCCCGACAGAGGATTTGGCAACATATCCGCGGGACATTGAGCGTGATTCCGCTCTCTGTGAAGAGGCAGGCGCAGCATTGATTTTCCATCCGGAACCGGAAAATATGTACTTTGATAATTTTTGCACCTTTATTGATATGGACAATCTGACTAAGGGACTTTGTGGGAAAACCCGCCCGACACATTTTCGCGGTGTCTGCACCGTAGTTGGAAAATTGTTCAATATTGTTCAGCCGGACCGCGCGTATTTTGGGCAGAAAGATGCCCAGCAGCTGGCGGTAATCCGCCGCATGGTGAGAGATTTGAATTTCAATCTTGAGATTGTGGGGTGTCCGATTATTCGTGAAGAGGACGGACTGGCAAAGAGTTCACGCAACACCTACCTGTCACCGGAGGAGAGAAAGGCAGCAGTGATTCTTCACAAGGGTCTTACCAAAGGCGAAGAACTGATGCGTGCCGGAGAAAAGAGTGCAGCGTCAGTCATCAAGGCAATTACAGAGATAATCGAGTCAGAGCCGCTGGCAAAGATTGATTATGTGGAAGCTGTGGACTTCGATAATATCGAGCCGATTGATACAATTGAGGGAACGGTACTTGTAGCAGTTGCCGTATACATTGGAAAGACAAGACTGATTGATAACGTTATCGTTAAACAATGAGCGAAGTCGTTTATATGAGACGGAGGGGAATTATGACAATTCAGATGTTAAAAGGAAAAATTCACCGCGCTGTCGTGGTGCAGGCGGAACTTGACTATGTGGGAAGCATTACGGTTGATCCGGAACTAATGGAAGCTGCCGGGATTTTGGAATATGAAAAAGTACAGATTGTGGACGTGGAGAATGGAAGTCGTTTTGAGACTTACACAATTGCGGGAGAGCCGGGGAGCGGCATGATCTGTCTGAACGGCGCCGCCGCTCGCATGGTACAGGTGAAAGATCATATTATCATTATGAGTTATGCAGACATGACACCGGAGGAGGCAAAAGAACACAAACCAAAGGTTGTATTTGTTGACGAGGAAAATCATATTTCACGCGTATCAAATTATGAGAAACACGGGGAACTGTCATGATAGCGTTCTGACTTATATGAGTTGCCAATGAACAGGAATTAGTAGAGGAATATAATTCATTAGATGAAGTGCCTTTATTGTGAAGGCACTTCATTTTTTGGTGAAAAAGTTCAAAATTATTTGGACATGCCTGTGATAGAATAAATACTGTAAAATTTGTCAGATTTTACAAAACAATATAAAAGGGAGGCGGTCCATTATGTGGTCGAAAAGAAAGATAATTCAGATAGGTTTATTGCTACTGGTTGCAGTTTCAATTTTTGCATTAAAGGATGTTGATGCTTCTGCAAAAACTAGAAAACAGGTATTTATATCAAGATATAATAAGGTTTACAAAAAATGCAAAAAGTTTAAATATGATGGCAGCATGTATGATATGAGACAAGATGCATCGAAAGAATATAAACTTTGGGATAAAGAATTAAACTATATTTATAAGAAAATATATAATAGTCTAAGTTACAAGGCGAAGAAAAAATTAAAGAAATTACAGATTGCATGGATTAAGAAAAAAGAAAAAAAGGCAAAAGAGGCGGCAGAAGATGGCGGGGGTGGAAGTTTAGGTTCTCTAACTTATATGGAAGAACAAATAAAACTTACAAAGAAACGGATAAAATGGTTGATAAATAATTATGCATAATGACTCATAAAGGGGGGCGGTTTATATGTTTTGTCCAAAGTGTGGCAATGAAATGAAAGACGGAGATCGATTCTGTCAGAACTGTGGGTGTGATGTTAATAAAAGTGATGGGGGAATGGATGCTGCGAATATTGGTGTGAAAGAAGTAACGACGGCAAAGCAGGATTCACCTATCCCGTTGATTCTTTGCATTGTAGGAATCGTCATAGGTGTTTTGGGTGGATTCCTTCCCTGTTATACAGTGAGTTTTTTGGGGACTGCACTGTCCAAGTACTGTTTTGACAGTGATGCCCTGTATGCGCTGGTTTTTCTTTTGGTGGCACTTATTTATACGGTTGCTCCAAAGAAAATGCTTTTGAAATGGAGTGTTATTCCAGCCGTCTTATCTCTTGTTATGGCTGTTTTTACTCTTGTAGAGATTATGAATCTGGGAGTGGGAACGGTTGGGGTTGGACTTATTCTTTTGATTGTTGGAATACTTGTGTGTTTGGTGGGAAGTATATTGGGATTTGTTTTTAAGCAGGGCTCGGGGAAAAATCTTTCAGATGAACAAAAAAAGTCACGGAGAATTTTTGTTTGGTTAGGAGTGGTTATTGCAATTGGCGGTATTGTTTTGGCAACTTTGTTGTTGCAACTGTCAAGTGACGCTAAGAAAAAAGATAATGCAGTGGATACATCTGCTTTTGAGAACATCAGTTCTTCAAGTGAAAAAGATACGGGGGAGAATTCCCAATCAAATGTGAATGAGTGGGTTGTCTCAAATGAAGTTGATGAATTTGGAGATATAGTAGAAAATGGGACAAGTTATTTGAAATGCGAGGTCACTGGGACGTTTAGCAATACTGCAACACAAGATGATGAATTAAATGCAGGTATAGCAATAGGTAATGGTGATGTGTCATTTTCTATGATGCAGTACGGCAGTCTTCGTGTAACAGGAGACTATTATGATAAGTTCTCTATAAAAACTAAAGTTAACGATGAATTAAAAGAGTATTCTTTGTCAGAATCATCAAGTGGTGTTTACCGCTGTGATTATGATGGGAGCAAGTATATTATCACAAATTTGAGAGATGGGAAAAACGTGAAATGTGCAGTAATAATGGACACGTCTCAATACAACTTTGAAATACAAAGTAACGGTTTTAAGGAGAAATATGATACGTGTTTTCCGAATGCTCAAGAATCTGTTTCATATGAGGATGAAGAAGAAGACTTAGTTGAAGATGAGGGATACGAAGATGAAGAATACGCAGATGAAGAATACGCAGATGAGAATGAAGAGGAAAATGGTTTAGATGAGTATATTTTCCCGGATAGTGATTCGCGCTATTTAACAGAAGACGAGGTTCTGGCAAAAGGAGATGGAGAACTTAGGATAGCAAGAAATGAAATATATGCGAGACATGGGAGAAGATTTTCAGATAAATATTTGCAAGAATATTTTGATGGGCTATCATGGTATGTAGGAGAAATCGAACCAGAAGATTTTGATGAGAGCGTGTTAAATAAATTTGAAAAAGCAAATGCAAAATTAATAAAAAAATATGCATAAATACCCAAGTTTTAAAGAGATTTGGAATATCTTATGCATTTTTCTCGGCAATGCGTTTGACGGACGACAAATAGGACCGCCGAACAATTCGGTCATGGCGAGGTCAGCCTCGGCGTGACCGACATAGACGGCCGGGTCAATAAGTCATGCTTTTCCGTCATTACCGCAGATGACATTTCCCGACCACAAATCTCCGTGCAGAAGAGACGGTCTCTCCGGTTCTACCAAAAAATTTTCCAGCTGTCATAGGCTGGATTTTTTTGTGCGCTGGAACCGACAAAGTTGTCGAACGAAAACCCGTATTTTTTTTCTACGACAAAATCAGCGGATTCCACTGAAAACATCGCGGCCCGGTTCTTTGTATTTGTCTTTATTCTCTAAAAACTTGTTCATGATATACCTGCTGCTAAGGGTTATTTTATTACAAGAAAATTTTAAAGGAAGTAATTTTATTTGTCAAGCTGCAGGCTTCTTTACTTCAGGCAGATGTTTTTGGCTCCTTGCAAGATGATAGATTATCCGTTATAATGTATTCCGTAAAATTAATAAAAGATAGAGGGGAGTTTAGACCATATGGTTGTGGCAAATAGTTTTTATATTATAGGGTTTTTCATTGCAGTTCTGTTTACAGTGTTTCTTTCGATATTTATTGTTTTATTAGTTAAATCATTAAAATTAGATAAAAATGAAGTGAAAAAACGAAGTCAGTTAAAATCATGGATAATTTTAACGGGTGTCATTGCAGGTGTTATTATATTTTGTGTAATGGGGTACATCATGTTGTTGGGATTTGTTTTTATTGTTGCAGGTTAAGGGGGCATACCGGTCGATAGTTGACGGAACGGTGCCTACGCTGTACATAATAAGAACAATGATAATCCGAATATTCCGGTGCCGCTTTAAAACAATGACTCCTTGTCAAAAAAAATCTGTTATGGTATCATCAGAGGTGATTCAGAGGATTCGGGACATAGACAGTTCGGAAGTTCTGGGAAGTGGGGCAATTGAGAGTCCTGTGATGGGGGTAATCTCACCGACAAGTCTGTCTGGCGGAGTTAAAACCTTGATTTTTTTTATTATGTTTGTTGCGGCTATGTGCCGCTTTAGGGGGAGGTTGATTTTATGACAAGTATATTTTATGCATTGGAACATATCAATGAATTGATATCGCCATTGTGGAGGGGGCTGTTTTCCGGTGTCCTCTTTTTAGGAATTGTTAGCTTGTGCGTTTCGCTGTTTAAATTTTGGGGAACGAAGTCGGAGGAGCGGAATCTGGCATGGGTTGTTGTCCCGACAGCGGTCGTGATGGTTCTTGTCCTTGCGTTTGGAGTTGTGCTGTACTGGCTGGGAGGGAATGCTACAGCGAAATAATGAAATCATTTTTGGAGGTAAATCATGGATTTTTCAGTAGGACAGGTTATAAAAATGAAGAAACCCCATCCGTGTGGGGAGAATCGCTGGGAAATTTTGCGTGTGGGCATGGATTTTCGTCTAAAATGTCTGGGGTGTGGCCACCAGATTATGGTGCCGCGCAAAAAAGTGGAAAAAGGTTTTCGCGGATTTTTGGAGTAGGCGTTGCCATATTGCAAAAAATAAGGTAAAATAGTAGATAGTTTGCGAAGTGGCGCAGATTATGAATGTGAATTGGAATTGCGCCGTTAGAATTATATAAGGAGGAGAGGCTATGAGACGAGTTGCTTTTTTAACCAGCGGTGGAGATTGTCAGGCATTGAACGCCACGATGCGGGGAGTGGCCAAAACCCTTTATAACGCGGACCCGGATACTGAGATTATCGGTATTCTTGAGGGTTACAAAGGATTGATGTATGAGAACTATATAAAAATGAAACCGTCTGATTTTTCGGGGATTCTGACGGTTGGGGGAACGATTCTCGGCTCTTCGAGACAGCCGTTTAAGAACATGAGAAAGCCGGATGAGAATGGGATGGATAAGGTGCTTGCGATGGTAAATACCTACAAGAAACTGAAGTTGGATTGCCTCGTTATTCTTGGAGGAAATGGCACCCAGAAATCGGCGAATATGCTTCGTGAAGAGGGACTAAATGTTGTCGGGCTGCCAAAGACGATTGACAACGATATCTGGGGAACGGATATGACATTTGGTTTCCAGAGTGCGGTGGATATCGCTACGGAAGCGATTGACTGCATTCATACGACCGCTTATTCGCACGGCCGTGTTTTCATCGTGGAAGTCATGGGGCATAAGGTGGGATGGCTCACGTTGCACGCCGGCATTGCGGGTGGTGCAGATGTCATTTTGATTCCGGAGATTCCGTATGACATTGATGCTGTAATACGTGCGATTCAAAAGAGAACAGAGGACGGTCACCGCTTCTCCATTCTTGCTGTGGCAGAGGGGGCTATTTCCAAGGAAGATGCAGCACTTTCGAAGAAAGAGTTGAAGGCAAAACTCAAAAACAATCCCTATCCGAGTGTTTCTTACAAAATTGGTGCGGAGATTGAGGAGAGAACCGGACAGGAGATTCGGATTACCGTTCCGGGACATACACAGAGGGGCGGCAGTCCTTGCGCCTATGACCGCGTGATTTCCAGTCGTCTTGGCGCGGCAGCAGGACAGTTGATTTTGCAAGAAAAATATGGTTTTATGGTGGGATTTCGGAACAATGAAATTATACCTGTTCCACTCGAAGAGGTGGCGGGCAGACTGAAGACCGTGGACCCGGATTCCAGTATCATCCGGGAGACAAGAGGGCTCGGGATCAGTTTCGGAGACAGGTAGAAAGAAGTGGATTATGGCTTATCAGGCATTATATAGAAAATATCGTCCGAAAGATTTTTCCTCGGTCAAGGGGCAGGATCACATCGTGACAACATTGAAAAATCAGATACAGGGAGACCGGATTGGTCATGCGTATCTGTTCTGTGGCACGAGGGGAACCGGAAAGACAACGATGGCGAAGATTTTTGCCAAAGCGGTGAATTGTGAGAATCCCGGCGAGAATGGTCCGTGTGGCGAGTGTGCCATGTGTCGGGCGATTGAGGAGCGTTCCACAGTCAATGTGGTGGAGATTGATGCGGCTTCCAACAACCGCGTGGATGACATCCGTCAGGTTATTGATGAGGTGCAGTATTCGCCGGCAGAGGGGCGCTATAAAGTATATATTATCGATGAGGTTCACATGCTCTCGACGAGTGCGTTTAATGCATTGTTAAAGACGTTGGAGGAGCCGCCGTCCTATTTGATTTTTATCTTGGCAACGACGGAGGTTCACAAGATTCCGCTCACGATTCTGTCAAGGTGTCAGAGATATGATTTTAAGAGAATCAGCGTAGAGACAATTGCGGCGAGACTTCGGGAGTTGTTAGAACAGGAGGGAGTTGAGTCCGAGGAGCGGGCACTGACATATATTGCCAGACAGGCAGATGGGGCACTTCGCGACGGCCTCAGTTTGTTGGAACAGTGTATTTCTTTTTATTTTGGACAGAAACTAACGTATGAAAATGTTCTGAAGGTGCTTGGGGCGGTCGATCATGCCATTTACCACGAACTCATGGAGGCGCTGGTGGAGAATCATGCGACTGGTGTTGTTGAAGTCGTGGGAGAAGTTGTCGAACAGGGAAAAGATTTGACACAGTTTGTCAATGAATTTGTCTGGTATCTCAGAAATCTTCTTGTTGTGAAGACTGCGGAGGATGCCGGTTCACTCATTGATATGTCGGAAGAGAATCTGGCGGAACTAAAGGGGTATGCTGAGAAAATAGAGCTGCCAATGATGTTCCGGTATATACGGATTTTGTCAAATCTGGCCAATGACATGAAGTTTGATACGAACAAGCGAGTGATGATGGAAGTGGCGCTCATTCGTCTGTGCCGTCCACAGATGGAGCAGGATTACGATTCTCTTGTCAATCGTCTGCATAATTTAGAGCAGATGAACGAAGAACTGCAGGACGCACTGGAGAGCGGGGCGTTTGCACAGATGGCATCGGGGGACAATGGTTCATCCGGCGGCGCACCGAAAGCGGCACCGGAGCCGAGAAGAGAGATTCGCCCGGAGGCAGTGCCGGAGGATGTGAGGGCAGTAGTGGCAAACTGGAAACAAGTGCTCGGTCGAATCAGTCCGGTATCGAGAACCATGCTTGAAGATGTAAGATTGTCTGTTTCAGAAGGCGGTGCCTTGATTATGGCATTTCCGCAGGAGACAACAGCCAATTATTTCAAAAAAGAAGACTGTCAGAATGAGCTGATCGAGGCGGCGGGGCAGTTGACCGGCAAGGATATCAAATTAGATGTCCGCCATGTAGAGAGTCGGCAGCAGATGAGCGCATTGCCGGAACTTCGCAATCTAATAAAAAATGTAGAGATAGAAATGATTGATTAATAATATATTTAATTTAAAAATGGAGGTAATAAGATATGGCACGCAGAGGTGGTTTTCAGGGAGGAATCCCGGGAAATATGAACAATTTGATGAAACAGGCGCAGAAGATGCAGCGCCAGATGGAAGAGCAGCAGAAAGAGATGGAAGAGAAAGAATTTGAGGCGACAGCGGGCGGCGGCGCCGTGACGGTTCGTGTCTCAGGAAAGAAAGAAGTTCTTTCTGTGAAGTTGTCAGAGGAAGTTGTAGATCCGGATGACATTGAGATGCTGGAAGATTTGATTGTGGCGGCGACTAATGAAGCTCTCCGCAAATTAGAAGAAGACAGCGCGAAGTCTATGGAAGCATTGACGGGAGGATTAAATCTTGGCGGAGGCTTCCCATTCTGATGAATTATTATAGTGAATCCATCAATCATCTGATTGAAGAACTGGCATCACTTCCGAATATCGGACCGAAGTCGGCACAGAGACTGGCATTTCACATTCTCAATCTTCCGGAAAAGAGAGTGGAACAACTGGCTCAGCGCATCGTGGATGCGAGAAAGAAAATCTGTTTTTGTGAGAGATGCTATAATCTGACAGACCAGAAAATTTGTCCGATTTGCAGCAATCCAAAGAGAGACGCCTCTACGATTATGGTCGTAGAGGAGCCGAGTGATTTGGCGGCATATGAAAAAACCGGACAGTACAAGGGGCTCTATCATGTGCTGCACGGTGCGGTCAATCCGATGGTGGGTGTACAGCCGGAAAATTTAAAACTGAAAGAACTTATGCAGCGGCTTCAGAAAGAAGACGTAAAAGAAGTGATTATTGCGACCAACTCAACGGTGGAGGGAGAGGCGACAGCTCTCTGGATCAGTAAATTTGTCAAGCAGGCAGGGATTAAAGTGACCCGTATTGCCAGCGGTGTACCGGTGGGCGGGGCATTGGAGTTCATCGATGAGATGACGTTATTCCGCGCGTTGGAGGGGCGAACGGAACTGTGACGGCTGTATCTGCTGCAGGCAGCCGGTGAGTCCGGAAGAAATGAAGTCCGCAAGTTTCATGACCAGATTCAGGTGCGTGGTCTGAAGAAGTGTCTGACTGCTGAACCCGGAGATGTTCACGATTCCTGTTATAAAAATATCTCCTACCGTAGGGAGTTTTTTATCTACTCCTACACCCGGACACAGATGTCCTTCGCCGAGAGTGACATATCCAACGTGTTCTATTACACCTAGAGATGCGTCGATGGCGATGACAAGTGCATCGGGATAATAGAGTTGAATAAATTTCATGGTTCTCTCCAGATTTTTGGCGTGAACCGGATTTTCTAATGTACCATAAAGGCGGATGTATCCGCTTTTTTTATTTTCCTGTGTAGTTAATTTGTGCCCGACAATCGGACCGAGGCAGTCTCCGGTTGCCCGGTCGGAGCCGATACAGATTAGAATAATATCCCGCTCCGTACAATGATTTTTTATTAACATATCATGGAGAGCATTCGTAAAATTTTTTAGGGATTTTCGCTCTAACGGATTAAAATACTTCAACATACAACCAACCTTTCCTGTATCCTACTCTCAGTATTCTCTTAAATCAGGCGTGATATTCAAAGAAAAAAATAATTCCTTGTCAAAAAACTTTGTTTTCCGGCGTCAATTCGACAAAATCAGCAACTCTTTCGTGTTATGATGGGACAAAATCAGCATTATTAAGGAGGTAGCAAAATGCTTCAATGGAATAAACCAAAAAGTGTGAGACAGATTGGCTCTGTGTCGGGGCGAAAGAGAATTTATATGGAAGACTATGTGGTTCGCTTTGCGCGGAAAATGGCGGAAGAGAGCAGGGGTGAGGAGAAGGCGGCGGTACTTCTCGGCGGTACATACCTGTTCAATGACGAAAAAATATATCAGATTTCAGGAATCGTTGAAATTGCAAATTTTGCAAATCGAAATAGTGTCTGCTTTTCGTCTGATATGTGGGACAGGCTCTATACACAGATCAAAGAAAATTTTACAGATTTGGAAATTGTGGGCTGGTTCTATTCAAAGCAGGGATTTTTGCCGGAGGATGCTTCTTCGCTTCTTGAAATTCATAAACAAAACTTTCAACATCGGGACAAGGTGTTGTTTGTTCATGATACAGAGGACAGAGAGGATCGCTTTTTCCTGTATGTGGGCGGCCGGTTTGAAAAGCAAAAGGGATATTTTATTTATTATGAAAAAAATCCGGAAATGCTCGCTTATATGGAAAAAGAAAGTGACCGGCATGTTCACATTGTGGAGCAGGAGGACGACCGTGTCATTCGCAATATTCGTGGGATTATGGAGGAAAAGGAAAAGACAAGACAGCGCGTGAAGAAGAGACAGAAAAGAGAGAGCAGATTCGGGTACAGCGTGGCTGCACTGCTGGCACTGATTCTGGTTGTTGTGGGGGCTGCCGCCCTCAAAAACGAGAGAACCATGGAGGAATTGAAAAAACAGGTAGCACAATTACAAAATATTGCCCTCGGAAATGAGATGATAGATGGGGAAACAACCGTGGAGACAATGTCAGGAGGAATTGTGAAGATGACAGCGACACCGGCGGCAGTGGAACCGGTCCCGACTGACAGCAAAACTGCGGGAAACAACAGTCTGCAGAGTGGTCCGGTCAGTCAGGGAGCTGTTTCCGGAAATGCCGTTTCTTAATTCTTAAGATTCCTTGTTGCCAAATAAAACCATACTGTGTTATACTAGTGGATAAAAAGAGGTGGTGAATCGTGTCAGATTTGCTCGAATTAGAAGAGAGCAGTTTATTTGAAGAACAGGAAAAGAAGCCAAATAGGATTCTTCTCATTGTTATTATTGCCATATTAGTCGTGGGAACGGCAGCTGTCATAGTTGCCGCCTATTACTTTAACAATCGCTGTTATACCGGATATGATGTGGAGAATGAGATTCAGAGGAATGACAGCGATAATGTGACGTATTCTTATTTTAATGGAAATATTCTCAAGTGCAGCCGCAGCGGTGTCAGTGCCATGGATAATCAGGGAAAGAGTCTGTGGAATGGAGGATTTGAGATGAGCCAGCCACAGGTGGATACTTGTGGGGAATATGTTGTTGTGGCTGATGTCACAGGAAAGAACTTCTATGTATATAATGGAAAAGATGAAGGAAAGTCTGTTGAGACGACGCTTCCTATCGTTCGTGCAAAAGTCGGCGAACACGGCATTGTTGCCGTTTTGTTGGAGGACACGGATTCCAATGTATTGAATATTTACAATCCGTACAGTTCAACAGACAGTCTTTTGGTAGAGATTCCGACAAACGTGAGCGATGAGGGGTATCCGCTGGATTTTGATATTTCGCCGGATGGCAATAGCATTGTGGTTTCTTATCTTTTAATAGAAGGAAATGAACCGGAGACAAAGGTTAGTTTTTATAATTTTACGGAAGTTGGTCAGGATCAGAGTTCTCTTGTGGGAGGGATCTCCTTTGGCGAGGAAATGGCTGCGCAAATAGAATTTGTCGGCGACGATGAAGTTGCTGTTTTTCGGGAGAAAGGATTTAGTTTATTCTCAAAGATGAAACAGCCAAAGAAGGTTGCTGAACAGACATTGAAAGAAGAGATCAGGAGCGTGGCGTACAGTGAGAAGTATATTGCTGTCGTGACCGGCAAAAGCGGTGACGAGACCAATGTTTTTCGTTTATATGACATGAAAGGGAAAGAAAAACTGAAAAAAGAAATTTCATACGATTATTCAGAATTAAAAATTTATCATGATGAGATTTTTTTTGTTTCCAATCGAGAGTGTCATATTATGAGAACAAATGGCAGGGAGAAGTTCTCCTATCAATTTGAAGATGGGATTGACACCATGTATCCTACCGAGAATGGCAGCATTTATACGATATTGGAGACTTCAGCCGTCCAGAGGGTAAAATTGAAGTTCCAGTAAGATACCGTAGTATAGGGATATATACAAAGAAAGGATGAGAAAAATGGCAGCAAGGATAGCAGAAATTGTGGCGTTAGCCATCATTGTTGGTTGTGTCGTCAGGGGCAAGAATAGGGGACTTCTGATGCAGGTGTATTCGCTTGTGCGCATTGTTTTGATTATTGTGCTGACGGCGGTGCTGAAGTCGTTGATATTGCCTCGCGTACCGGAGTACCTTCCGAATGAGAAAGGAATTGCGTATACAATAGCCATTATTGTATCCATTATTGCAGTGGCATTTATTGACCATTTGTTAAAGAGTATCACCAAGATACCGATGGATGATAATGCCAATACGGTCGGAGGCGCGCTGATTGGTATCGCAATTGGTCTGATTGTGGATTGGCTTCTTGTACAGTTTTTTATCGCATTCAAAGATGCGACATGGGCTAAGCAGGCGGCGATGGCTGTCCAGAGCAGTCCGGTGCTGACATATTTGATACAGTTTAACATATTTTAATTCTTGACAAAAAAGAATCCGCACGATATAATAATTAAGCATGCGTTCGTGCGGATTTTTTGCACCCTTTTTTTCGGGTGAGGATTTGAAACGGGTTCGCATGACACAAATTCAAATACAGGAGGTGAAAATTAATGCCAACTTTTAACCAGTTAGTAAAGCAGGGTAGAAAATCGGTCGCTAAGAAGTCAAATTCACCGGCGCTGCAGTCAACCTACAACTCTTTGAAGAAGAAATCGGTTAATACGAGTTCTCCTCAGAAGCGTGGTGTTTGTACTGTTGTTCGTACTGCTACACCGAAGAAGCCTAACTCAGCACTTCGTAAGATTGCCAGAGTTCGTCTTTCCAACGGTATCGAGGTAACAAGTTATATTCCGGGTGAGGGACACAACCTTCAGGAGCATAGCGTTGTTTTGATTCGTGGTGGTCGTGTTAAGGACCTTCCCGGTACAAGATACCACATTATCCGTGGTACTTTGGATACCGCAGGTGTCGCTGATCGTAAGCAGGCTCGTTCCAAGTATGGAGCAAAGAAACCGAAAGCATCCAAGTAATTGCTAAATTTAAAAGTACCGGATTAATTTTTGCATCTTATTATATAATAATAATGAATGTGCAAGACTTAAACTGGTGCGGACACAAGTAGTGAGTACCTGTGAATTAATATTTATTAAGGAGGGAAGTAACGTGCCACGTAAAGGACATATTCAGAAAAGAGACGTGTTGGCAGATCCAGTTTATAAGAGTAAAGTCGTTACAAAATTGGTGAACAACATCATGCTCGATGGTAAAAAGGGTGTTGCTCAGAAAATCGTATACGGAGCATTTGAACAGGTTGCTGAGAAGACCGGTAAGGACGCTCTCGAAGTATTTGATGAGGCTCTGAACAATGTTATGCCTGAGTTAGAGGTTAAGGCGAGACGTATCGGTGGTTCCACTTATCAGGTTCCGATCGAAGTTCGTCCGGATCGTCGTCAGGCGCTGGCTCTTCGTTGGTTGACTACATTTTCACGTAATCGTGGAGAGAAGACCATGAAGGAGAGACTGGCAAACGAGATTATGGATGCCGCTAACAATACAGGCGCATCTGTTAAGAGAAAAGAAGATATGCACAAGATGGCAGAGTCCAACAAGGCTTTTGCACATTACAGATGGTAATGAGAATTTCATTTATCAGTAAATTAAGGAGGAACTAGTTTTGGCTGGAAGAGAATATCCGCTTGAGCGTACCAGAAATATTGGTATTATGGCGCATATTGATGCTGGTAAGACTACACTCACAGAGCGTATTCTTTACTATACCGGTGTCAACTATAAAATAGGCGAGACTCATGATGGTGCTTCTACCATGGACTGGATGGAGCAGGAGCAGGAGCGTGGTATCACAATCACATCTGCTGCTACAACTTGCCACTGGACATTGGAAGACCATCACAAACCAAAGGCGGGCGCATTAGAGCACCGTATCAATATCATTGATACCCCGGGACACGTAGACTTTACGGTAGAAGTAGAGCGTTCTCTGCGTGTATTGGATGGTGCTGTTGGTGTGTTTGATGCAAAGGCCGGCGTTGAGCCGCAGTCCGAGAATGTATGGCGTCAGGCTGATACCTACAACGTACCGCGTATGGCATTTATCAACAAAATGGACAAAATGGGTGCAGACTTCTTCATGTCTGTACAGACCATTATTGACCGACTTGGAAAAAATGCGATTCCTGTACAGATTCCGATTGGAAAAGAAGATGACTTCGTTGGTCTGATCGATTTGTTCGAGATGGAAGCGTACTATTACAAAGATGACAAGGGTGAAGATATCGAAATCACAGAGATTCCGGATGACTTGAAAGATCTTGCCGATGAATGGCATGAGAATCTTGTTGAGAAGGTTTGTGAGTTGGATGATGATCTCCTTGAGAAATACCTTGAGGGTGAAGAGCCTACAATCGATGAATTGAAGAAAGCTCTCCGCAAGGGTACAATCGCAAGTGAAGCAGTACCGGTATACTGTGGTTCTGCTTACAAGAATAAAGGTGTACAGAAGATGCTGGACGGCGTTATCGAATTCATGCCGGCACCGACCGATATCCCGGATATCACAGGTGTTGATGATGAGGGTAATGACGTCGTGAGAAAATCTTCTGATGAAGAGCCGTTCTCCGCTTTGGCGTTCAAGATTATGACTGACCCATTCGTTGGAAAACTGGCATTCTTCCGCGTGTATTCCGGTACATTGAACTCCGGTTCTTATGTACTGAATGCAACAAAAGGAAAGAAAGAGCGTGTTGGACGTATCCTTCAGATGCATGCCAACAAGCGTAGTGAGTTGGACAAGGTTTACTCCGGTGATATCGCTGCGGCTGTCGGTTTCAAACTGACAACAACAGGTGATACAATCTGTGATGAGCAGCATCCGGTTATCCTTGAGTCCATGGAATTCCCTGAGCCGGTTATCGAGCTTGCTATCGAGCCGAAGACTAAGAATGACCAGGGCAAGATGGGTGAAGCACTCTCCAAGTTGGCAGAGGAGGATCCTACATTCCGCGCTCACACGGATTCTGAGACAGGTCAGACGATTATCGCCGGAATGGGTGAGCTTCATCTGGAAGTTATCGTAGACCGTCTGCTCCGCGAGTTCAACGTAGAGGCAAATGTAGGTGCACCGCAGGTTGCTTACAAAGAGACCTTTACAAAAGAAGTCGAAGTGGACAGCAAGTATGCAAAGCAGTCCGGTGGTCGTGGACAGTATGGTCACTGCCGCGTTCGCTTTACTCCAATCGATCCGAACGGCGAGACAACTTATGAGTTCGAGTCTACGGTAGTCGGTGGTGCAATTCCGAAAGAATACATTCCTGCTGTTGATCAGGGTATTCAGGAGGCTGCACAGTCCGGTATCCTTGCAGGATTCCCAGTACTTGGTATCCACGCAAACTGTTATGATGGTTCCTACCACGAAGTCGATTCTTCGGAGATGGCGTTCCACATTTCAGGATCTATGGCTTTCAAAGAGGCTATGCAGAAAGGTGATGCCGTACTGCTTGAGCCAATCATGAAAGTAGAAGTAACAATGCCTGAGGAATACATGGGTGATGTTATCGGAAGTCTGAACGCAAAACGTGGTCAGATCGAAGGAATGGATGACATCGGCGGCGGTAAGATTGTTCGCGCATTTGTTCCGTTGGCAGAGATGTTTGGTTATTCGACAGAGCTTCGTTCCACAACCCAGGGTCGTGGTAACTACTCTATGTTCTTCGAGAAATATGAAAAATGTCCGAAGAATGTACAGGAAAAAGTTCTGAATGAAAGAAATGGTAAATAAATACCAAAAGAGGACTTGCAATTTTCAGCAGTTTCTCATATAATATTGCTATTAGGTTCAGTTTCTAAATGAGTATTAAAAATGTATAGGAGGATTTTTAGAAATGGCTAAGGAAAAGTATGTAAGAAGTAAACCGCATTGTAACATTGGTACCATCGGACACGTTGACCATGGTAAGACAACTCTGACAGCCGCTATTACAAAGGTTTTGTCTGAGAGAGTAGAGGGTAACGAGGCTACTGATTTTGAGAATATTGATAAGGCTCCGGAAGAGAGAGAGCGTGGTATCACAATCTCTACTGCACACGTTGAGTATGAGACAGAGAAGAGACACTATGCACACGTTGACTGCCCGGGACATGCTGACTACGTTAAGAACATGATCACTGGTGCTGCTCAGATGGACGGTGCTATCCTTGTAGTAGCTGCTACTGACGGTGTTATGGCTCAGACAAAAGAGCACATCCTTCTTTCCCGTCAGGTAGGTGTACCATATATCATCGTATTCCTTAACAAGTGCGATATGGTAGATGACGAAGAGTTGATTGAGCTCGTAGAGATGGAAGTTACAGAGCAGTTGGAAGAGTATGACTTCTCTGATTGCCCGATTATCAAGGGTTCCGCACTTAAGGCTCTCGAAGATCCGCAGGGCGAGTGGGGCGACAAGATTATGGAGCTTATGGATACTGTTGATGCGACAATTCCGGATCCGGAGCGTGATACAGATAAAGATTTCGTTATGCCTGTAGAGGACGTATTCTCCATCACAGGTCGTGGTACAGTTGCTACTGGACGTGTAGAGGCTGGTACACTTCACCTCAATGATGAAGTAGAGATCGTTGGTATCAGAGATACACAGAAGTCTGTTGTAACTGGTATCGAGATGTTCCACAAAGAGTTGGATGAGGCTCAGGCTGGTGATAACGCCGGTGTACTTCTTCGTGGTATCAACAAGACTGATATCGAGCGTGGACAGGTTTTGGCTAAACCGGGTACAATCACATGTCACACAAAGTTTACTGCTCAGGTTTACGTATTGACTAAGGACGAGGGTGGACGTCATACTCCATTCTTCGATAACTATCGTCCACAGTTCTATTTCCGTACAACTGACGTAACCGGTATCATCAAACTTCCGGAAGGAACAGAGATGTGCATGCCTGGTGATAACGTAGAGATGACAATCGAATTGATTCACCCAATCGCTATGAGCCAGGGTCTTACATTCGCTATCCGTGAGGGTGGTAGAACAGTAGGATCTGGTCGTGTGGCTACGGTCATCGAGTAATCTGCGCGAAAGCAATGAGATAAGCGCCACATAGGCGATAACAATAGGGACTTCAAGTTTGCTTGAAAGTCCCTATTTTGTCGTCTTTGCGGGCATTTAACGAATGCCCGCGACCGAGATGGAGCGTTAGCGAAATCGAGGGGCGCTTATCTTACTTTTACTGGCTTTATTTATTAAAAAAAGCCAGTGAAATGACTCCACTGGCACAGACTGTGGTTATACAATGAAGTTTGCAATAAAAGGATAGAATCTATAATATGCGAAAGAATATAATTGACATAGTTTTCGTCAAAGAATATAATATACTTAACGAAATGGATTTGATATACCTAAAACATTAAGGAAGGAGAAGAGACGATGCTATACAATTATATAAAAGAACATTATAAAGAAGCGGAACCGATTTTCTTTTCGGATTTGGAGAGAGAGGATATTACGAAGTCGGCGTTAAATCAGCAGTTGAAGAAACTCTGTGATAAGGGATTGCTGCAGAAGTATGATACCGGAGTATATTTTATACCTAAGAAGTCTCTGTTGAATTCTATCATAGGGCCGAATGCGGATATGGTGGCGCGATATCGTTTTATTTCCAAAGGAGATAATGTTGACGGTTTTTATGGTGGCAATTCTTTTGCGAACCAGATAGGGATTACTACACAGGTTCCGCGGGTAGTTGAAATTGTGAGTAACAACACAAACTCGTCAGATAGAGAGGTGCGAATTGGCAACAGAAGATTTTATGTGAGGAAACCAATCGTACAGATAACAAAAGAGAATGTGTATGTGTTACAGATGTTGGAGCTATTGAAAAATCTTGATGCATATTTAGATTATTCTTATGAGGAGGCGCAGGACAAATTTGCAGAGTATATCACGATTCACGGAATCAAACGAAGTGATGTAGATTTGTATATCAGAAAATACCCGCTGGCAACATTTAAATTTTATTATGAATTGGGGTTAGATCATGTACTTGCATAAAGAGAATAGAGAATTGTTTCGCGATGCAATTTTGCTGACTTCACAGAGGCTTGAAGTAAGTGAAGATATCGTAGAGAAAGATTATTACGTTACATTGATTTTGAAGAAACTTTCTTTGATTGAATATCCGGTTGTGTTTAAAGGTGGTACGTCTCTTTCCAAAGCCTTTCAAGTTATAGACCGATTTTCGGAAGATATTGATATTACCTTTACAGAACATTTGGGAGAAGCAAGAAGGAAGAAGTTGAAGTATAATATATTGAAGCCGATTGCAGATGAATTAGGACTTGTGATTCGTAACTTTGATTCTATCGAAAGTGATAAAAATCTGAATCATTATGATTTCTATTATGAGTCGGTGGTTGGGGATAGAGTTATCAATCCTATTCCGCCCTATGTTAAGCTGGAAACGTCTTTGATGTCTTATTCATTTCCTACAGAAGAAAGGGGACTCGGTAATTATATATTAGATGCCCTGGGAGCAGAGGAAGAGGAGCTTATTGTAACATACGATCTAGGCACATTTCCTATGCGTGTTCAGTCTTTGAATCGTACATTGATTGATAAAGTTTTTGCTGTGTGCGATTACTATTTGCAGGACAAGGCCCACAGAAATGCAAGACACCTTTATGATATTTACAAACTTGCACAGCATGTGGATATGGATAGTGATTTCTTGGAACTTGTAAAAGAAGTGCGTGCGCACAGAATTACTATGGGAAGTGAAATTGCTCCGGCTGCACCTCTGGATGTAAATATTGTAGAGTTGGTTCAGAAGATTTGTAATGAAGATTTCTACAAAGAAGATTATCGGGAAACTACGCTTAAGTTGATTTCGGATTCTTTGGAGTATGAAATGTTGAAGAGACATTATAAGGAATTGGTGGAGAAGATATTTGCCTGACATGTTTTTCTACCCCCAAAGATGTAAAATGGGATAGAAAACGAAGTGGTGGGGTAGAATAAATAGTTGATGTTTAAGGAAGTCGGATACGTCCGGCTTCCTTTTTTACCCTAAAATATCAAAATAAAAAATTTAAATTATGATTTTTTAAAAAACTATTGCTTTGTTCCGGGGGCAATGTTGTATATTGTAATAAAGGAGGTAGTGCTGATGGGATATAAGGTAAAGTGGGTAGAAGATAATCTTGGTGTGACAAGAAAGGCTCATCTAAAGTGGCCACAGAAGTAATCAAGACGAAATATTCAAAGAAAAGGTTTGTGGATGAATTAAGCGGTGAGGTGTATATAGTAAAAAGCTTTGCTATTAGTGACGAAGGATTACAATTTAAAGTGAATAAGCGATTTAAGGTACTTGAGGCAGATGGTAACGCGGTGTTAATCGAGAAAATAGGAGATATGAATAATCCGTATTTTATATCCGGCGATTTTCTTAAAGAAATATCAGATTATAAAAATTAGGAGGTAAAGATTATGGGACTGTTTGGCAATTTATTTAAAAGTGAATTTGAAAAGTGGGTTGAAGGTGCTTCACATGAGGAGTTGTCAGAAGCGTATGAGGATGAAAGGCAACAATGGATAAAAGATGGATTTAACGGTGGTACAGGAGAAAAGACTGCTAAAATGAACAGACTAAATGAGGAAATCAACAAGCGTGTAGAGAACTTTGATAAAAAAACCGCGTATCACACCCTCTAAAACGTGTATCACAATCTGCGAAATATGTATCATATCTAAATTTTTGTGAAAATGCCAATTGTCTTAACTGAGGATTCAGATATAGGTATATTGCGTTCAATTACCAAACGTATAATGGGAAGTGAAACATATACCTTGAATATATATAATGCAGTAGAATTACTGATAATGATCGCAGAAAAAGGCGAGTCCGGTTTTAATAAGAATGATTTGGTTGATATAGTGAAATCTATCGGAGAAAGAAAACATCAATCTGATTTAAAGCAAGCGTGGAATAGAACTCATATAGATACATAATAATAGATGAAATTACTAAATATGCTTGAAGCAGGTTTTTTGATGAACTAAATGCATCAATTCGTTCAAGGTCTGTATTTTGAAACGCAAGTGTAACGCGATGGTGCGAGTAGAAGTGCAGAATGAAAAAACACGTATAGGTAAATAATCACTATCAAAGATATAACATATAGCTTTGAAAAAATAGAAAAAATAATTGACAGAATGTATAGGGTTTGTTACATTTTAGTTGATATTAGACAAAAAGTCTGATCCACGCTTGTTAGGGAAAATAGTTTCCTTAACAGGCGTTTTTTATTTTCTGAAAAGGAGGATCTACACATGATCGTGAAAGATGCAAAAAGAGCAAATATAGGGAGCATAAATTAATTCTATTCAAATGGAGCGTTGTCTGTTATAATACTTTTATAGTTGTGGATTTATGGAAGGGGGATTGCTGTGAAGTATAAATATGTTCGGATTCAAGGACGAGAGAACTCATATATTACGAAGTATCCGAAAGGTGTTTTTAGTTTGTGTTGGAATTTAATTAAAGACGAAACCTTGACAGAAGCAGAGAAAAACATGTTTATTTCCATTGATAATTGGTTTAAGGAGAATCTTCCGGAGCCGGAGCCTTGTAAAAATCATGAGCAGGTAATTACCTTTTTCAAAACGGATAGTACAGTAGAAATGTTAGAAAAACTTGAACCTGCCATTGCTCTGCTGGAAAAATATAAAAAGCCCTATGATATCGTGTATACGAATTTTGTTGGGAAAATCGTGTATGAGGATGAGTGGCAGGTTGCTGTTTCTGTGGAAGATGGAGAAATGTCAGATTAGGAGGGTTTGATTCATGGAAATATGGGATGCGTATAATTCAGATTTTGAAAACTATGGTCAGAGAGGAGACGAGATGACAAGAGTATACTTTGTGCGGCATGCACAGCCGGATCATGGTGATCCTGATGACAGAAACAGACCGCTCACAGAAGAAGGGAAGAAAGATTCAGAGCTGGTATTAAAGGTGCTTGCAGATGAGAGGATAGATTGTTTTTATTGCAGTCCCTACAAGCGGAGCATTGACACCATAAAAGAGACTGCGGACTATTTTCATAAAGACATTATAACTGATGATAGACTCCGGGAACGGGAAGCCGGGATGAATGGAAATGGTTCTGCTATGTTTCGTAAGAGATGGGGAAATCATGATTACCACGAAGAGGGGGGCGAGTCTATTTCCATGGTACAAAAAAGAAATATAGAGGCATTGATGGACATATTGGAGGAAAATAGAGATCGAACGATTGTTATTGGTACACATGGGACAGCCCTAAGTACAATATTTAATTATTTTAATCCGTCCTTCGGGTGTGAAGATTTTCTCAGGATTATTGATTGGATGCCTTATATTGTTCGGATGGATTTTGATGGGAAACAGATGGTTGGGGTTTCAGAAATTGCGCATATAGAGAAAGAATTTAAAGGATAAGATTTAGGAGAAGAGGTTTATATTTCGAAAAGTGATGGGGCGTTATCAATGAGAAAAAAGCATAAAATTGTACTTGGTTTTATAGTGTTTGCAATTATATGTGTTGTGGGTATAATAGGCATTTACCCAAGCATATATGACTATCAATGTAAAAACCGGATATATGAGGATATGGAAACTTCAGTAGAATCAGTAATGGGTGCAAATATTCGCATTATTCATGTGTACGGAGATGAAGAGGAGGGTTATCATGGGTACTCTGCCGGGGCAAGCGGGGTGATATTCGGCAGAGAGGATGACAGGTATTATGCGCTGACAACATATCATGTTGTTCAAGGCAGAGATGTTGCGAAAAATATTGTTGCAACGGCGCTAACCCCAACCTATGATGAATATAAAAAAGAACACAATCTATCAGGACATGTACCACCGGCAGAGTATTATGAAATTATGCCGGAACTTATTGTTGAATATGAGAATGAAGAATCGGATCTTGCGATTGTCTCTTTTCGGTCCTCCGACGAACTTTATACGGTATCTATTGCTGAAAAAAATCCCCTAAAAGGGAAAAGAATTGTAACTGTCGGCAATCCGGATAATGCGGAGAAGGAGTATTTTGTCCGTACCTATGGGAAAATAACGTCATCAAAGGAAACCACTTTCAAGAGTAATGACAATCAAATGCCAAATCAGATATTAAAGCATACTGCGTATACGGCGGATGGAAGCAGTGGGGGTGCTGTGTTTGATGAAGATATGAAACTGGTGGGGATCAACATTGGTGGTGGAGTGGACTTTTTGGGACGATATCGTTATGGGGCGATGATTCCCTGTGAGCAGATACGGACGTGTGTAGATGAATGGGAAAAGGGAATATGATATACTGGAGAAAATACAGATGATAGAATTAAGTGTTTTTAGTGATGAATCGGGAGATTTTAGAGAAGTAAAGGAGCAGCAAATATGAGTTTGTCAAATGAAGAATTAGAAAGGTACTCACGTCATCTTATATTGAAGGAAATCGGATATAAAGGTCAAAAGAAACTCTCTGCGGCTAAGGTTTTAATTATTGGTGCGGGAGGTCTTGGCTCACCTGCGGCCATGTATCTTGCCGCGGCAGGTGTGGGGACAATCGGCATTGCGGATGCAGATGTTGTGGATTTAACCAACCTTCAGAGACAGATAATACATACTACAAAAGATATCGGCGTTCCAAAAGTCGATTCAGCAGCTGAGACGATGAAGGCGATTAATCCGAATATTGAGGTAAAAAAATATAAGGAGTTTATTTATAGCGGCAATATCCGGGATATTATTCGGGGATACGATTTTGTACTGGATGGTACAGACAATTTCGCGGCAAAATTTCTGATAAATGATGCTTGTGTTATGGAGAAGATTCCTTTTTGTCATGCCGGAGTAATTCGTTTTGAGGGACAGCTAATGACCGTGATACCAGGGGAGTCTCCGTGTTACAGATGTGTATTTGGAGAACCACCTGAAAAAGGAGTTGTACCGAACTGTCAGGAAGCAGGGGTTATTGGAGCAGCGGTTGGTGTGATTAGCTCCATGCAGGCATTGGAGGCAGTCAAGTATATAACCGGTGTGGGAGATTTACTCACAGGAAAGCTGCTCACATTTGATGCTCTGACCATGAAATTTCATACAGTGAAACTGCCGTTGCGAGATGAAGGGTGTGCTGTCTGTAGTGAGCATCCGACTATTAAGGAACTTATTGATTATGAACAACCTGCCTGTGAATTATCACCAGGAGGCACTTCGTCCTGAGAATAGCGAAGCCAGGAAAGAATTCTTGAAAATTGCGGAAGGAGAATGAAATAAATGGGCAATCAGGATATTTGTAAGCACATATCAGCAGAGGAGTTTTCCAAACTTAATTTTAGTGCGGTCACATTGCTCGACCTGCGGGAACCGGATGAAGTATTGGTGAGTGGTATTGAGGGTGCGATTAACCTTCCTTTTTCCGGGGGCTTTGGAAAACTGGATACAGTTCCTAAAGACAAGCCGGTAATTGTATTTTGTCGCATAGGTGATTGGAGTGAGCAAGTTGCCGAGATTCTGTCTGACAGAGGGTATGATGCATCCACACTTGATGGAGGGTACAACGCTTATCGTGCACTGAAAAACGGTGAGGCTGTGCAAACAAATGAGATGCAAACCAAAGGGGTGCAGACAAAGGTTGGGAAAACAGAAAAGAAAACAGACATGATAGATGCCAAGGGATTAAAATGTCCCGGACCGATTGTGAAGGTCGCGGATTACCTTCGGGATAAGCCTGTTGGAGAAACGGTATGTGTGGAGGCGACTGAGGAAGCATTTGCTTCGGATATCAGGGTTTGGTGTGAGCGGACAGGCAATCATCTTGATGAGCTCGTCACAGAGGACGGGATTATCAAGGCTCAAATAACGCGGGCAGACAAAATAGAGACAGTTTCGGCAAAAGAGAAGAATGATAAAACTTTCGTCATATTTTCGGGAGATCTGGATAAGACCATCGCTGCTTTCATCATTGCAAACGGTGCGGCGTCAATGGGAAGAAAGGTCACGATGTTTTTCACCTTCTGGGGGCTAAATATTTTAAGAAAGCCAAAGAAGGTAAAAGCAGCAAAGACATTCATTGAAAAAATGTTCGGGGCAATGATGCCGAGAGGGACAACAAAACTGGGTCTTTCCAGAATGAACATGGGTGGTGCCGGTGCAAAAATGATACGCAGTATTATGAAGCAGAAGGGAATCAGTTCTTTGGAAGAGCTGATTGAAAGTGCAAAAAAGCATGGCGTCAGAATCGTTGCCTGCCAGATGTCGATGGACATCATGGGTATTCATCAGGAAGAATTGATTGATGGAGTGGAGCTTGGCGGTGTTGCAACATTTATCGGTTCGGGTGAGGAATCCGATATGAGCCTGTTCATATAATTCCTGTATTTCAAGTGCCCGGAAAATATTCCTTGTCGTGAAGATATTGTGCTGACAAAGAAAAAGGGGGGTAAAAAAAGTGGCTGTAATGGCCATTTTTTTGTGACTATTTCCAGGGTTCATTCGTATATAAGATGAAGGAATTTCTGGAAACGCTTTCGATGGATTAAAGCTATTTATTGACCAAAAAGCTGAAAGAGTTTAGAATTGAAGATGTTAAGAGATGTTAAAAGATTCAAAACTTTACAGTTACTATAATTGGCTATATATGGTACAATAAAAGAAAACTACCATTTTAACACTTCAGAAACATTTCTTTATCATTTGAGAAACAAATGTCCTGTATGATAACGTCATAAGGTCAAGGCAGTGAGTGATGAGGACATCAATAACAGGGAATCAATGATTGAGAAATGAGGAAAAGAAAGGATTGTATGTTTAAGATACTTGTTGTAGAAGATGACGCGAGATTAAATAAGGCGGTCTGCTCATTCCTTTTAGGAAAAGAGTATGAGGCGGAGGGGTGTCTTAATGTGGAAGACGCCTACGATGCTATGTATAAGAACACGTTTGATTTGATTATTTCCGATATTATGATGCCGGGGATTGACGGATTCGAATTTGCGAAGGCGGTTCGGGAAATCAATCAGGATATTCCGATTTTATTTATGACGGCGCGGGATGACTTCGGCTCGAAGCAGAAAGGATTTGCGGCGGGTATCGACGATTACATGGTGAAGCCTGTTGATTTTGATGAGATGCTTCTGCACATTGGTGCACTTTTGCGCCGGGCGAAAATAGCCACGAGCCGGAAACTGGAGGTCGGTAATCTCACGCTGGATGCGGAAGAGCATACGGCGTATGTCAACGAAGACGAGGTCGCACTGACGGTACGGGAATTTAATCTCATTTACAAACTTTTGTCCTATCCGAAAAAGACGTTTACCCGCTCTCAACTGATGGATGAGTTCTGGGATGTGGATTCTAATTCCGGAACGAGAACGGTAGATGTCTACATGACAAGGCTGCGGGATAAATTATCGGAGTGTGATGGATTTGAGATTGTAACGGTTCATGGTCTGGGATATAAGGCGGTACTGAAATAATGGAGAAAACAATGCAGAAAGCATCTCAGAAAAAAAAGAAAAGAGTATTTATCAGAAGATACCTCACCTTCTTTTTCCTGATGGGAGCTGTCATAACATGCAGTATGATTTTGTTTATGCACTATATGGTTGAGGCGATGAATTTAGAGATTGAGGCGCAGGATATTCGGCTGGCTTCGATATTCACCTTTGGCAATGTTTTGTTTCTCGCTGTATTCTGCACGCTTGTTGACGCGTTGAGAAGGAAGATCATGGTGGACCGTCCCGTGAAGAGGATTGTCGAGGCGACCGACCGGTTGATTGCCGGGGATTTTTCCGTCCGGCTGAAGCCTTACAAGGGCATTGATCCGGAATCGGGATTACCGGAACTGATTGATAATTTCAATAAAATGGCGGCAGAACTCTCGAGTGTAGAGACGCTGCGCACAGATTTTATTTCTAACGTGTCCCATGAACTGAAGACGCCTCTTGCGGTAATCCAGAATTATGCGACGATTCTTCAGGACGAGACGTTATCCAATGAGGAGCGCAGGGAATATGTGACAGTAATTCAGGAGTCGTCCAAAAATCTTGCGGGGCTGATTACAAATATTTTGAAGTTAAACAAATTAGAAAAACAGCAGATTTATCCAGAGATAAAAAAATATAATCTGAGTGAGCAGGTCTGTGAGTGCCTGATTGGATTTGAGAGCGTGTGGGAGGAAAAGGAGATTGAAATCGAAACAGAGATTGAAGACGATGTCTGTGTGCGGGCAGATGCAGAGATTCTCTCTCTTGTTTGGAACAATTTATTTTCCAATGCGTTTAAATTTACAGAGCCGGGCGGTAAGGTAAAGGTTCAGGTGAGAAAAAATCAGGATGATGTTTATGTGTCTGTCACCGACTCCGGCTGCGGCATGGATGAGGAGACAAGAAGGCATATTTTTGATAAATTCTATCAGGGGGATACCTCACACGCCACGAAGGGAAATGGTCTGGGGCTTGCTCTGGTAAAGCGTGTGATGGATATTTTTGGCGGAGAAATTTTGGTAGAGAGTGAGTTCGGTAAGGGCAGTACATTTACCGTGAAGTTGAAGTGATTGTCATAAGTTTGCAGATTATTTCATAAGATAGAACAAAAAAAGGTATTCTGTTCTATGTTAAATAAACTCTGGGGCTTTATGATTGTGACGGGCATTGTGATTGCTGTGTTTACCGGGAAGACAGGCGAAGTTGGAACAGCGGCACTGGACTCATCAAAAGAAGCAGTTACTCTATGTATCACCATGCTCGGTGTTATGTCTCTTTGGACAGGACTAATGAATATTGCGAAAAAAGCAGGAATCATTGATGCTCTCACAAGAGGGCTTCGACCGGTTCTTGCTCTTTTATTTCCGGGGGTGCCAAAGGAGCATGCGGCAAATGAATATATGGCGGCAAATATTATCAGCAATATGCTCGGGCTTGGCTGGGCGGCGACCCCTGCGGGACTCAAGGCGATGGAGGAACTGAAAAAGCTAAATCAGGGAAGCCATATTGCCAGTGCGGATATGTGTACGTTTCTGATTGTCAATATTTCTTCTCTGCAACTGATTCCGGTCAATATCATTGCCTACCGCAGCCAGTATGGTTCGGTGTCTCCTACCTCAATTATTGGCATGGGTCTGGTGGCGACAATGGCGTCCACGGCGGCGGGAATTGTGTTTGCCACGATTGCAAGGAAGGTCACTTCTTAGGCGGATTACCTCTGTTTCGTGCCTCTCCAACCATCTGAAAATAATTTCCCCCTATGCAGAACCGGCGCACATTGAGATTGATGTTGACGAAAACTTTTGGGTTTATTATAATGGTAGCAAGGAGTGATTGCCCATGGGAGAAATAAAAAGTACCGGTTTGATTGAAAATTTTGATACAGGCGAGTTGTCTACAGCGTGGATTCCCCCAAGTTTTACGGATCCCGATTTGTTGTTTGAAATTTTAAAGTCAGCGGTTTTAAAATATCATCCATCCAGTGATTTGGATATCATTACTAGAGCATATGCTCTGGCAAAGGACGCACACAAAGATCAGAAGCGCAAGTCCGGTGAGCCGTATTTGATTCATCCGGTCTGCGTGGCGATTATTCTGGCGCAGTTGGAAATGGATAAAGAGACGATTGTCGGAGGACTTTTGCACGATGTGGTGGAGGACACTACATATACGACAGAGGATTTGACGAGGATGTTCAGCGAGGAGGTTGCCGCTCTGGTCGATGGGGTTACTAAGCTGACACAGTTAAATTATGATGCGGATAAGGTAGAGCTTCAGGCAGAAAATCTCCGAAAGATGTTCCTTGCAATGGCAAAGGATATTCGAGTTATTATTATCAAGCTGGCAGACCGTCTGCACAATATGCGGACACTGGAATTTATGCGTCCGGAGAAGCAGAAAGAAAAATCCCGTGAGACGATGGACATCTATGCGCCGATTGCGGACCGTCTCGGTATCGCTAAGGTGAAGGTCGAACTTGATGACCTGTCACTGCAGTATCTGGAGCCGGAGGCGTATCTGGATTTGAGCCGCAAATTCAATGCCATTAAGATTTCCAAGGAAGATTTTGTCAAAGATATTATGGCGGAAGTTGACAAAAAATTGGTGGAAAACAATATTAAGGCGACGATTGATGGACGTGTCAAGCATCTGTTTAGTATTTACCGGAAGATGCTGAACCAGAACAAGACATTGGATCAGATCTATGATTTGTTTGCGGTTCGTATTATTGTGGACAATGATCAGGAGTGCTACACAGCGCTTGGAATTATACATGAGATGTATACGCCGATTCCGGGCCGTTTCAAGGACTATATTGCGATGCCGAAGCCGAATAATTATCAGTCGCTTCACACGACATTGATTGGACCGGACGGGCAGCCGTTTGAGATACAGATTCGTACCTACGAGATGCACAGGACAGCGGAATATGGTATCGCTGCCCATTGGAAATATAAGGAGTCCGGGAACAGTGATGCGTCGGGCGAACAGAGGGAAGAAGAGAAGATGGCATGGCTGCGCCGTATTTTGGAGTGGCAGCGCGACATGGATGACAATAAGGAGTTCTTAAATGTCATTAAGAGCGATTTGGATTTGTTCTCTGACAGAATTTACTGCTTTACACCGGAAGGTGATGTGAAAAATCTTCCGGCGGGCTCTACACCGATTGATTTTGCGTACTCGGTTCACAGTGCGGTCGGCAACAAGATGGTCGGGGCGCGTGTCAACGGTAACATTGTCAAGATGGATTACGTGATTCAGAACGGTGACCGGATTGAGATTATTACCAGCCAGAACAGCCGCGGACCGAGCCGTGACTGGCTGAGCGTTGTGAAGAGCACACAGGCGAAGAATAAGATTAACCAGTGGTTCCGCAACGAATTCAAGGAAGACAATATTATTAAGGGAAAGGAACTCCTTCATACTTATTGCAAGTCGAAGGGAATTGACCTTGCCCCGCTTATGAAAAGTGAATATACAGAGTCCTGTATGCGCAAGTACGGATTTCACGATTGGGAGTCAGTGTGCGCGGCAATCGGACACGGTGGTCTGAAAGAGGGACAGGTTGTCAATAAATTGCAGGATGCCTACAATAAGAAAAACAAACGGATTGTTTCTGACGAGCAGGTGCACGAATTTATTGAGCATGCAAAAGAGGGACAGATGACGAAGCAGCAGGACAGTCCGCTCCGTAAGACCAGGGGCGGAAGAAGCGGCATTGTCGTCGAGGGAATGGATGATTTGGCGGTGCGTTTTTCCAAGTGCTGCAGTCCGGTTCCCGGAGATGAGATTATCGGCTTTGTCACGAGAGGACGCGGTGTGTCAATTCACCGGACCGACTGCGTGAACATGATTCATCTGCCGGCGGCAGAGAAAAACCGCATTGTCGAGGCGGAGTGGAGTGATGACGCAAAAGAAAATAATGAAGTTTATCCGGTTGAGATTGTCCTGTACTGTTACAATCGAAGCGGTGTTCTCATGGATGTTTCACGCGTATTCACCGAGAACGGAATTGATATTAAGTCCATGAACGTCCGCACGACAAAACAGGAGAAGGCGACGTTGACAATCGGGTTTCAGACACACAGTTCTGAGGAACTCAGCCGCCTGATGAAAAAATTAAAGGCAATCGACAGTGTAATGGACATTGAGCGAAGCACGAATGGTTAGTGAGGTTATTATGGAAATTGAAGTGACGATTCTGACAGTTGGTATGATTCAGACCAACTGTTACATTGTAAATAAAAAAGGTGCCTCTTCCTGTGTGGTCATTGACCCGGGGGACGAGGCGACAAAGATTGCAGAGTACATTGACAGAAAGCAGTTGACATTAGAGGCCATTCTTCTCACGCACGGTCACTTTGACCACATCATGGGTGTGGAGCAGCTCATTTCGCTCAAGGGCGGTGAGGTGTACGCCTATGAAGAGGAGAGAGAACTTCTGACGGATACGCAGTTGAATGTGAGTGTTTCGATGGGGCGTGCCACAACTCTTGTGCCGGATCATTTTTTGAGAGACGGCGAACACATTACGGTGGCGGGCATTGAATTTGAAGTGATTCACACGCCGGGGCACACGAGGGGAAGCTGTTGTTTTTATCAGAAGGAAGAGAAGATTTTGTTCAGCGGCGACACGGTGTTTATGGAGTCGGTGGGGAGAACGGATTTTCCGACCGGCAGCAGCCGCGAACTCCTTCAGTCCCTGCGGGAGAAAATTCTGACACTGCCATCCGAGGTGCAGATTTATCCGGGACACGGACCGGATACCAGTGTGGGATATGAGATGGCGTACAACCCGTACGCATAACCGGTGACGGGCCAAGATTGCCCGGCATGGAGGATGACATGATACAATTTACCATAAAAAGTAATGAATTTTCTTATGATATGAGAGCGTTGGCGCAGAGTTTTTTTCCCGAAAAGACCTGTCAGGTTATGCAGCAGGAGGGATGGCAGAACAAGAGAACTTATCCGCTCCGGTGCGAGATGGATGACCGGCTGATTCTCGACACAGAACTGCCGGAAGGGTACACAAAGGATTCGGTAAAGCGGCTGGTGTATCAGAAATTTTGTGAACTCTCCGGGCGTGAACTGCCTTGGGGAATACTCACGGGAATCCGGCCGGCGAAAATTCCTCTCCGAATGATGATGGCGGAGGGCGGAACATTTTTTGAGTCGGATTGCGCGCAGCAGGAGATTTGTGAGAGAGTGAAGAGGTGTCTGGTTACCGATTACCTTGTGGATGAGAGAAAGGCAAAACTTGCTGTGGATGTGGCGCAAAAAGAACATGAGTTGATACATGGGTTCAATCACAGAGCGGGCTATAATATTTACATCGGAATTCCGTTCTGCCCATCTATTTGTCAGTACTGCTCTTTTTCTTCCTATGACATCGCCCGTTTTGAGAATCAGGTAGACGATTATCTGGGTGCGCTTCAAAAGGAGATGGAAGTGGTCGGCAGACACTATGCCAATCGGGAATTGCACACGATTTATGTGGGTGGCGGGACACCGACCGCAATCAATGAGAGTCAGTTAGAACGATTAATGGAGAGTATTCACCGGTTTCTTCCCATGGAAAAGGCGGCGGAATTTACCGTTGAGGCGGGGCGGCCGGACAGTATTACGGAAGAAAAACTCCGCATTCTGAAAAGAGCCGGCGTGACGAGGATTTCTGTCAACCCGCAGACGATGAAACAGCACACACTTGCACTGCTCGGAAGAAAACATACGGTAGAGCAGATTCGGAACTGCTTTTATCAGGCGAGGGAGATTGGATTCGACAATATCAACATGGATTTGATTGTGGGGCTTCCTGAGGAGACCGAGGAAGATTTTTATGAGACGCTCAGACAGGTGGATGAGATGTCACCGGACAGTGTTACGGTACACACACTCGTGATTAAGAGGGCGTCACGCATGCGGCGTGAGCAGATGGAAGAGATGGAAAAGGGCGGTGAACTGCTCTCAGAGGACTTGCTGATTCCGAAACTGCAGAATGCGGCGGAGGATTTTCTGCGGGAGAGAGGCTATCAGCCATATTACATGTACCGACAGAAAAACAAGGCGGGTACGACAAGGAACACCAATCAGGAAAATGTGGCATACGCCAGACCGGGTAAAGAATGCCTGTATAACATTTTTATTATGGAAGAATTGGAGACGATACTTGCGCTGGGGAGCGGGGGCTCGACAAAGGTTGTCTATCCGGATGAGAACCGCATGGAGCGCATTGAAAATGTAAAGAGTGTCCATGACTATATTACAAGAATTGACGAGATGATAGCTCGCAAACAGAATGGAGGATTATTAGGATGAGTTTGAAAAAGAAACCGACAACAGGAATGAAGGACATTTTGCCAAGAGAGATGGAAATCAGAGATTATGTCATCGGGCAGATTAAGGAGACCTACCGGACGTTTGGGTTTCAGTCCATTGAGACGCCGTGTGTGGAGCACATTGAGAATCTGAACAGCAAGCAGGGCGGTGAGAACGAAAAACTCATTTTCAAAATATTAAAGCGCGGTCAGAAGTTAAATCTTGAGACGGCAGAGACGGAGATGGATTTGGTTGACGGGGGTCTCCGCTATGACCTCACGGTGCCGCTGTCCCGCTACTACGCGAACAATGCGAATGAACTGCCGTCGCCGTTCAAGGCGTTGCAGATGGGAAATGTGTGGCGCGCGGACCGTCCACAGAGAGGGCGTTTTCGTCAGTTTATGCAGTGCGATATCGATATTCTTGGTGAGCCGACCTATCTTGCAGAGATTGAATTGATTCTCGCGACGACGACACTTCTCGGTAAACTGGATTTTAAGAATTTTACGATTCGGATTAACAACCGCAAGATTTTAAAGGGCATGGCAAAATACTGCGGATTCCCGGAAGAATCCTACGATGATGTATTTATTATTCTGGATAAGATGGACAAGATTGGCATGGACGGTGTGGAAGCTGAACTTCTGGAGAGCGGCTACTCCGCCGATTCCGTGAAAAAATGCCGGGAACTGTTTGAGACAGTGACAAATGATGTGGCGGGTGTTTCCTATATGAAGGATACGCTGGGCGATTCGCTCGAAGAGGGCGTTGCGGAGGATTTGATTACGATTATTTCCACTGTAGAACAAAAAGAT
>CAMVIN010000003.1 GCA_947167565.1 uncultured Clostridia bacterium
TAGCTCAGTTGGTAGAGCAGAGGACTGAAAATCCTTGTGTCGCTGGTTCGATTCCGGCTTTGGGCATTTTTCTTTTAAGAAAATGAGGGGCATTAGCTCAGGTGGTAGAGCACTTGACTTTTAATCAAGTTGTCCGGGGTTCGAGTCCCCGATGCCTCATTAATATGGAAATACCTATTATGGGTATTTCTTTTTTTTTAGATTTTGCAACTTTTTTTAGCCCTGATTCGTTATATAAGTAGAGAAATGTGATATAATGAATTCATGTAAATGTACAAGGGGGTAAATTATGAGAGGAAAAATAATATTAACGGGAACAGTATTAACATTAGGTCTAACGATGGCAGTGATGACACCGAAACATGTTCAAGCAAAGTCTTCGAAAGTATCTTACACAGTCAAAAATCAGGTAATGACTGTGAAGGGCAAAGGTGCGATGCCAGACAACATGAATTTTGCAAAGAAGAAAAAGACAAAGAATATCAAAAAGCTAATTGTAAAAAAAGGTGTGACATCCATTTCAAAAGGTGCTTTTAAAAATTGTAAGAAGTTAAAGAAAGTAAAGTTATCAACATCAGTAATAAAAATAGCAGAAAATGCTTTTACAGGCACGGCATTGAAAAATGTGACAATTCCAAAGAGTGTAATGTATATGGGAAACAATGCTTTTTCAAATTGTAAGAAATTAAAAAAGGTTTCTGTGTCGGCAGACCTTCAAGTGTATGGGCTGGATGAGTATGAAACGGCTACATTAAATACAACTGTGCTGGATACTCTAAAATTTACAACGTCAATACAGTCTTTTAGTGCGATTACGTATAATCAGTTTCTTACAAAGAATTATGAGGTAAGCAATAAAGATAAGAATTACAGTTCCTATAATGGTGATATTTATTCAAAAGATGGAAAAGAACTGCTTTATGTGTCAGAGAGTAAAACCGATTTCACTCTGAGTGAAACATGTACGACTGTGGATTTATCAGCATTTGTTCACTATATTGGCGATGATTTTACAAAGTGTTGTAAGAAGATTAAAAAGATTGCTATACCGGGGACTGTGACAAAGGTACTTCCATGTATGGATGAACATGATTTTCCGAATACGGAATTTAGTGTGAACAGCAGTAATATGGACAAAGAGAGTGTTAAGAATCTGGTGGATTTTTTTGGCAAGGAAAAGGCAGCGCTGCTCATGCCGGTAGATGTAAAAGTCTCAGGGGATGTTGTTGTGATTCGGGGTGAGAGTTTTACTATGGAAAATGGTTATCTTGAGGAGATTTCTACAGGTGACTCCTCGACAGATAATTCTTCCACAGAAATTACGCCAGAAGAGGATACGATTGTCTGGAAGAACCCGGATGAAATTAATTGTACCGATGAAGAATATGTGGGGAATTTCAAATTTACTTCTGCAAGTGCCGGAAAATGGGTTAAACTTAATATGAAGCAGGATGGTATTTTTATTGTGTGGAGCAATGAGGATATTAATCTTTATGATGAACAGAAAAATAAAATTAATTTGCTCCCGGCAGTAAAAAATGGCGATGTTTTATACATTCAAATGCCGGAAAAAATTACAGAAACGTATAAAATCAAAGGAGCTTATATCCGAAGCATGAATGGTAGTATGATTCAAGTAAATGACGAAAGTCAGTTGATGTGTGCAACCGGAAATAGTCAGTATTTGAAGTTTACTGTGGAAAAGAAAATGATTGTTGACTGTCGGATTGCTGACTATAAAAATAACGGGTTGGGTAAAATATCTTTTGTCACTCAGAAAAAAAACGGAGGCAAGTGGAAAAATGTGAGTGCAAAGAGAACTTTGAAAAACGGTAAAAACTGGGATATCTATTCACATTCTGGAGGAACCGGATCATTTGCGAGACATTTTTATATGTCACTTGAAAAGGGAACATATCGTTTTAAGATAAATGCGAAAAAAGGCTCTGTCTACGAAGTATATACCGGTCAGTACGATTATGGTTGTCTGGCACCTGAAAAGTATGGTGCTACGAAAAAGAAAGCAGTAAATCTCTATGATTATGACCATAATATTGATGTCGGAATTTACACAAATCAAGAAGAACTTGATAGCTACCGAGTTGGGAATTTCTGGTATTCTGGTAGCAGTACACACTGGTATAAACTTACGAAAAATAAGAAAAAAACGGGAAAAATATCAGTTGAAATTGAGGGTGCCTCTGCGGGAACAGTAAAAATATCAATTTATAAAAAGGGTAAAAACAGAGCACTTAAGACAAAGACAATGAAACCTTCAAAGGTATTGAATAATGAGAAGAAGTCAGGGGATAAGATAACTTTTAATTATAAAGTAAAGAAAAATGGAATTTACTACATTAAAATTCAAAGGGGTAAAAAGACAACAATTACCCCATATACGTGCAGTTTAAGATTCAGTAAATAAATGAGAAGTAAGCACAAGAAAACTGAAAGATGACGTGCTTGGATAATCAATTAAATATATGATATTTGCACTCGCAGAACCCAATTGATGTTCTGCGAGTGTATTTTTTTGACGCAATCAATCAGTATAGGGGAAACTAAAATATTGTATGAAAAATTAACATAGGTTTAACATATACAATACCGGAATTATGATAAAATAGGAGATAGGTAAGCAAACAGAAAGCAAAATGAGGAGAGAAAATGATTGCAATTTTAGAAGATGATGCCAATATAAGAAAAATGCTTTTATATGCGCTAAAAATAGAGGGATTTGATGTGATAGCATTTTCGGAATCAACAGCCTTATACAAAGAGTTAGAAATACTGATGCCAGAATTATTGCTATTGGATATTATGCTGCCAGGGGATGATGGCTTTACAGTTTTGAGTAAGCTAAGAAAAAATAAAAAAACAGAGAGGATTCCCGTGATTATTCTGACGGCAAAAAGTAGTGAAGTTGATAAACTTCAAGGCCTAAATGGTGGAGCGGATGACTATGTTACAAAACCTTTTAGTATTGCAGAATTAAGTGCGCGTGTAAGAGCGGTGTTAAGACGAAGTAAAGGAGCATATTTACAAAGTATTTATCAAGTTTCATCCATAGAGGTAGATGATAATAAGCATACCGTCAGAGTAGGAAATCAATTGGTCTTGCTATCCAAAAAAGAGTATGATCTTTTACTTATTCTGATTAAGGCTCAAGGAAATATATGCACGAGAGAACAACTTTTATCGGAAGTCTGGGGAGAAAACTACGGAGAATCTAGGACATTGGATGTACATATTAGAAAACTCCGACAAAAGCTTCTTTTTGCAGGAGAACTCATAGAAACGGTAAAAGGAGTTGGCTATCGGCTTAAGGAGGAGTTGGATGAAGCATAGAATTTTTCGTGGAATACTTGTAGCAACATTCTTTACAGCAGTTATAGTGACTGTAGCAATTGCAATTCTTTTTTTTTCATTAATGGAAAATGAAGTTCTACAGGAGTTAGAGGCAGAATCAAGAATGATAGAAACTGGTCTAAATTTTGGAAATACGGAGTATCTCAGTAAAGTTTCAGATGATAAACGAAGAATCACATTAATTAGTAGTGATGGAACGGTTCTCTATGATAGTGGAGCGGATGCAGACACTTTGGGTAACCATATGAACAGGGAAGAAGTGAAGCAGGCAACATCCCGTGGGAGTGGAAGCAGTATTCGTTTTTCAGAAACGTTGACGGAAAGGACGATAAATTATGCAAAGCAAATAAAAAATGGCGAGATACTTCGAATTTCTGTCAGTCAAAATTATGTGCTGGCATTTTTGTCGTATCTCATTCTTCCAGCGTGTACAATAATAATTGTAGTTGTTCTGCTTTCTGTCATACTATCAACAAAAGTATCGAAAAATATATTGATGCCACTATATAATTTAGATCTGGAACATCCGGAAGAAACAGAAATTTATGAGGAAATTCTACCACTTACCCAAAAAATTCAGGTTCAAAATAGGGAACTAAAAAGAAAGATTTATGAGGAACTCAGAGAAAAACAAAGAAAGCAGAGAGAATTTACCGCTAATATGACGCATGAATTAAAAACACCGTTAACATCCATCTCTGGGTTTGCAGAGCTTTTGATGAAGAGTAATCTGGATTCTGCTACAGCTAAAGATTTCGCCATGTCTATTTATGAAGAAGCCGCAAGAATGATTTTGCTGGTAGGAGATATTATACGTCTGGCAGAGATGGATGAGAGAGAGGAAGATTATAAATTTGAGGAAGTTCCATTATTGAAAATGGCAAAGAAGATACGGGATAGTCTCTCTATTAGTGCGAAAAGAAAGCGGGTGGTAGTAAATTTAAAAGGGGAAGAGGCTGCTGTTTATGGTGTTAAAAAAATTTTGTATGAAATAGTATATAACCTTATGGACAATGCAATTAAATACAATAGAGAAATGGGAAAAGTGGATGTCTGTATAGAAAGACGAGAAGAACAAATTACGCTTTCTGTCAGTGATACCGGGATTGGAATTCCGTACGAGGATCAGGAGCATATTTTTGAAAGATTTTACAGAGTAGATAAGAGTCGTTCAAGAGAGTTAGGGGGCACAGGATTGGGGTTATCGATTGTGCGAGAGGGTGTACTATTACATAATGCCAAAATGGAATTGTGTAGCAGAGAGAATGAGGGGACGGAGATTTTGATACATTTTCCGATAATGAAAGTATGTAATTACAAGGAGGAAAACAATGAGTATTTATAATCTGATAGTAGTAATAGGTGGACTTGCTTTCTTTTTATTTGGAATGGACGTGTTATCTTCTGCATTGAAGAAGGTTGCAGGGAACAGATTAGAGACTACACTGCAAAAAATGACGGATTATCCAATAAAAGGGCTGATATTTGGTGCAATAATTACCATAGCAATGCAATCTTCATCTGCACTTACCGTAATGTTGGTAGGACTAGTAAACTCTGGAATTATGTCATTAACGCAGACGGTTGGTGTCATTATGGGTTCTAACATTGGTACAACTCTTACCGCATGGATACTTAGCCTTAGCGGAATACAGACAGACAATTTTTTGTTGGCAATGTTAAAACCGGAAAATTTTTCTCCGATTTTAGCACTCATAGGTGTGTGTATGATAATGGTTGCCAAGGATCAAAAAAAGAAGGATCTTGGCACCGTAATGGTAGGTTTTGCAGTTCTTATGCATGGAATGGAAATGATGTCAGATGCTCTGTCACCACTCGCTGAAGTTCCGCAGTTTGTAAATGTTTTAACAGCGTTTCGAAATCCGTTTTTTGGTGTTATTATAGGTATGCTCTTTACTGCGATTATACAGTCCTCAGCAGCCTCAGTAGGTGTTTTGCAGGCGCTTAGTATAACAGGACAAATCACTTATGGTGTGGCACTCCCTATTATTATGGGACAAAATATTGGTACATGTGTTACCGCACTTCTTTCAACAATCGGAGTGAATAAGAATGCGAAACGTGTTTCGGTGATTCATATTAGTTTTAATTTGTTTGGAACAGTTATTGGTCTTATAGTTTATTTTATTTTAAATTATATTTTTCAAATAAAAATACTTGATGATGCGATATCTCCGTTTGCGATAGCAGGATTTCATTCTATTTTTAATGTGGCAACAACATTGTTATTACTTCCATTCTCAAAACAGCTCGTTTTTATTGCTGAACGTGTGATTAAAGATGGTGAGAAAGAGGAAATTTTTTTGGACAAGAGATTGATGATGTCACCAGCGGTTGCGGCTGCTGAATGCAGGCGAAAAACAGCAGATATTTTGAGAATATCGACGGATGGATTTACAGGGGCGATATCTTTGCTGGAACAATATACTGATAAAAAAATTGATGAAGTGAAGAATATGGAACAAAAGGTTGATGATATGATGGAAGCCTGTTATACTTTTCTGATTCAACTATCCTCAATAGAATTATCGGATACGGAGGGTGAGATAATTGCGGATTTATTGCATGGAATTGGTGATATGGAAAGAATAAGTGATTATTCATTAAACGTAATGGCAATTATAAAAAAAATAAATCGTGAGAATTTTAAACATAAGGAGACGTTGCAGGAGTTATTATATCCAATCAATCAGGAAATGATAGAAATGTTTAATCAGATCAATGAGGTATATGAGAAGAAAAATCTGAATGGGGCAAAAGAGGTTATGATAAAGACAGAAGAACTCGTAACAGCAATTAAAAAATTAAAAAAAGATGATTTAAAAATGTTACGAAAAGGAAAGGTTGAGGCAGAGGCGAGCGTATATTTATCAGATTATTTAAGTGTTGCCCGACGTGTGACAGAGCATTGTCAAAACATAGCAGAATCGATACATTGAGGCCAGTTTTTTTTTGCAAATTATGTCAAAACATGATACAATATCTCCAAAGAAGGTCATCAAAATCGCAGATTTTTGTGTGACAGAACGGAGGCAAGGATGAAAAGTAGCAAAAAGGCAGGTTTTTTATGGCACATTAAAAATATCCTGATTGTTTCGACAATAGGGCTTATGCTGGTTATTGTTGCTGCGCTGGTTATTTTTAATTCGATTGACACGTCGTCAACTTTGAATCGTTTTGGCAAAATGATAATTCAGAATGACTCACAGAACAATGCCAGGATTATTGATGAATGGCTGACGGAGCAGGGGAATTTTGTGGAGACAATGAAGGTTGCACTGTCGCGCATGGATTATGAAGATACGGAATCGATTGAGAATTATTTGGAAGAATGCTTAAAGCAGAATCCATCAGCACTGATGTATTATGTGTGTTATGACTATAATGGAGGGGTATTTCCGGCAGACCACTCGAAACTGGATTTGGATCCCACAACAAGGGCGTGGTGGACTGATGCGCAGACAGCCGGCAAGCTGATTTATACGGATCCATATCAGGATTTTGCAACCGGTGGAATGATTGTTTCGGCCTGTTCACCGTACCAGTGTGAGGGGCATACCTGTGCGATTCTTGTGGATATATCACTGGATTCCATGGTTGAAATGGTGAATGGAATCAGTACGGAAGAGTATATACAGAGTTTCCTATTGGCATCTGACGGAAGTGTTATCACACATCCAAACAATGATTTTTTGCCAAAGGAAGAAGGAAATACAATTCTTTCTGATAAAGTTGGTATTGATATCAATAATACGGATGTTCAGACAGTTAGAGACTATGATAATGTAAAAAAATATTTTTCGATGTCAGACATTCCGACAACGGGATGGAAACTGGGGATATCAGAAAAGAAGAGCGTCATTACAGGGGAAGTCATGGCTCAGGTTGTAAAGTATTGTATGATAGCTCTTGCGATAGTAATTATTGCGGCAATATTGCTATCTTTTCTGATTAAAAAACAACTGGGACAGTTGAACCGGATGAGACTTTTTATTAAAGATAAAGTTATCGGACGCGAAAATGTAAAACTAATGTCGTCTGAGAGTGTAGAAATCGGCTATCTTATTGATGAGTTAGAGAGCCGATTCCTAAATACCATTCGTGAAACTGCGACGGCATCGGCGGTCATTCGCGATCATATGGAGTCCACGATGTCCCGGGTACAGTCGATGAATGAGAGTATTGAAAATATCAGCAGTGCCATGGAGCACACGAGTGATAATACGGAATTACAGTCATCGAATGTGGCAAGTATTTCCCAGATGAGTGGCGAGATTACTACTGCTGTAGACTCTCTGTCTGAGGAGACACTGCAGATGGCAGAAAAAGCGCATGATATTATCACGGAGATTGAGCGAACACTTCCGGAGATTATGGAAAATCGGAACCGCGCAATGGAAATAGCGAAGGTGAGCCGTGATAAGCTTTCCGAAGCAGTGGAGGATACGAAGGTGATTGAACAGATTGCAGACGTGTCCAATACGATTATGAATATCGCAAGCCAGACCAATCTTCTGGCGTTAAATGCTTCCATTGAGGCTGCGCGTGCAGGTGAGGCCGGGCAAGGGTTTGCTGTGGTGGCTGATGAGATTAAGAATCTTTCTGCTACGACAAGCAGTGAGATTGAAAAGGTTAATAGTTTTACCGGGAAGGTAATGGAAAGTGTTCACAAACTTGCTGCGGAGAGTACAAAAATTCTTGAGTTTCTCGGTACGGATGTTATGAGAGATTATGAGATGCTCTCAAAGATTGCGGATAATTACAAGAATGATGCCTCTTATTATGCCAATGAGAGCAGTACCATTGGAGCAAGTGCAGAAGAATTGGCGGCTTCCATCAATAATATCAATCATCTCCTGCAGGAACTGCATACATCTCAGCAGGAGCTCAGTGAGGCTATTTCCGATGTCAATCGAAATGTACAGAGCATGACAGAGAATTCGGGAAACGCCACAAGAGAAGTTGGAGATGTGATGAATCGTGTTGAGAGTCTTCAGGGTACGGTGGGAACATTTCATATATAATAACTGAGAATGGAGATTTATATGGGACAAATAACAGAGAAAGCAAAGTTAAATCATAGGAGTGGTCATATGTGTTCTTCTGCTGTTTTGTGCGCATTTGCAGACAAGGCAGGATTGACACAGGAGGAAGCTGTGGAGATGGCAAGACCATTTGCCGGAGGACGTGGTATTCGCTGTGGAGCGGTGCTGGCAGCTGAAAAGGTACTGGAACACATTTTTGATGAGGCGACTGCAGCAAAGAAAAAAGAAGAGTTAGAGAGGCGGTTTACCGAGATGAATCAGTCAGTTATCTGTGCGGAACTAAAAGGAAGAACAGGTGGCAAAGTACTCCGCTCCTGTCCGGGCTGTGTGGAAGATGCCGCAACAATTTTAGAGGAGATGGTATGAGAATGATTACAAAAATAAAAAAGCAATGTGCACTGTTTCTTACTTTAGTCATAATTGCGACGATGGGATTTTTTTCCACTGATTCAGATGCCAGTGCAAAAAGGGTAAAGCTGAATAAAAAGGCAGTTACGTTAAAGGTTGGTCAAAGCGTAAAATTAAAAATTAAAAACACAAAGAGAAAGGTAAAGTGGTCTTCTAACAAAAAGAAGGTCGCTACAGTTACCTCCAAGGGGAAAGTTAAAGCAAAGAAAAAAGGAACTGCGAAAATCTGTGCTAAGGTTGCAGGAAAGAAACTGATTTGTAAGGTTAAAGTGAAAGCGGTATCCACGAAATCCTCAACTCAGACGCCTGCTGCAACGGATATACCTGTTGCAACGGAACCGACACCAACGGAGATTCCGGTTGATACAAAGAAACCGGAACAGACTTCAGACACTCAGATTCCGGGTGTTACATATAATTTCCGCTATCCTTCTTATCTTGCAGAACATTTTGAGAAACATGGTGCAGAAGTGGGGGCAGCTACAGAGGAGGAATATTTACTCAAGGCAAATGAAGTGATTTCAAATCCTGATGCATTACATAAATTAGAGGCAGAGGATAGTGATCATGTATACTATATTGAGAGTACAAATGAAATTGTATTTTTGTCGCAGGATGGTTATATTAGAACCTACTTTATCTGTAGTGGAATTGATTATTTTAATAAACAGTAAAATGTTTTCGGAAAAAAGAGATGACACCATCTCTTTTTTTTAAAACTTTTTTTACACGATTTTCGTATATAATAATGAATGGAAAGGAAGTGAGGAAGCTGTGCAGTCGGATAACCAGTTAATCCGTAAAATACTGAGACACCGCCTGAGGAAAAATCAGGGAAGAGAGGCAGCAGATGAACTCACCAGGCGGTATTACAAGGAACTCTATGCCTATGTGTTCCGGCAGACCGGTAGCCGTGAACTGGCAATGGACCTCACTCAGGAGATTTTCATTCAGATCTTGCAAAAACTTGATGCGTACAACGAGAAAAAGGCAGGTTTTCGTACTTGGGCGTATCGGATTGCTTCGAACAGGATTACGGATTATTACCGAAGCCTGACGCATAGGATGGCGATGCTTGTGGAGCCGCTGCCCGTGGAAGATGACGAGGTCATCAGTTATGAGGGCGTTGATATAGAGAAGATTATTATTCAGCGGGAACTCATCTGTCAGGTCATGTCGGTTGTGGCACAGTATCCTTCCCAATGGGTACAGATTTTCCAGAAGAAATGTTTTGAGGAAATGACTTTTGCACAAATTGCGGAGAGTATGGAGTTGTCTGTGAATACGGTCAAGACAAGATTTTATCATATGGTAAAAAAAATTCGGCAGGAGGTGGAATATGATGGATAGACAGAGGATTCATACAATGGAGGTCGAGTATCCGACAGAGTTTGAGATAAGGTCGGAGAGAGAAAAAATTCTCGATGCAGCGCTGCCGAAGGAGCAGAGCATTTGGAAGAGTTACAAAAGAATTTACACCGGACCGGGAATCCGAAACATCTTTTATCACAACGGGATTGTGTGGTTGATTACAGTATTTGTGTATATATCCCTGTGTGGCGGATGTCTTATGTTGAGCAGTGAGGAGATGGAAGCTTCGGTGGCTTCGATGCTCGCATTTCCGTTCTGTTTTTTGTTGCACTCCTTTTTGTCGTGCTGGCTGGATGAACAGGAGGGAGTGGCGGAACTGAAGAAGTCCATGTATTTTTCTCTCCCGTATATGGCGGGACTTAGGATGTTTTACACCAGTATTGCCATTATGCTGTGTAATATTTTTGCCATTAGTCTTTTGTATCCGGCTCTCTCTGTAGAGAGAGATGAAATGTTAAAATTGTGGAGAATTGCTGCGCTCGGAACAACAAGTATGTTTCTTTTTGCAACGGTGGCGGTCCGGTTGTATCACAAATATTCTAAGAGCCGGTATTTTGTTCTTCTGATGGGTGTGTGGTGTGTGTTTGCCTGTCTTTTGATTCGAAAAAATACAGTATTTGCACAGGTTTTGCTTGAAAATATTCCGCTTGCCATTCATGGAATTGTGGCGGTGGTCAGTTTCTTTTTGTTTATTGTTTATCTCGGAAAGGTGGAAAAGAAATATGCTTACGCTTTCACACGTTAGTAAAAAATATGGAAATTTTTCTGCTGTCGAGGATATCAGTTTTGAACTCGGCAATGGATTATACGGAATGTTGGCGCCGAACGGGGCGGGAAAGACGACTATCATGAAAATGATTACGACACTTCTTTTTCCCACGCAGGGTGAAATTTTGTATGACGGAATGGAAATTCTGGGGATGGGGGAGTCCTATCGGGAGCTGCTTGGCTATCTGCCACAGCAGTTCGGTTATTACAAAAATAATTCGCCGAGGCAGTATCTGGATTATCTCGGTGCGCTGAAAGGGATGTCCAGAGAGGAGACGAAAAAAAAGATAGATGAGTTATTGGATATGGTCGGGCTTGCGGATGTCGCGGACAAAAAAATGAAAAAGTTTTCAGGAGGCATGATTCAGCGGGTGGGAATTGCCCAGGCTGTACTCAATGATCCGAAAATCCTGATTCTGGATGAGCCGACGGCGGGACTGGACCCAAAAGAGAGAGTGCGCTTTCGCAACATTATCTCAGCGCTCTCAAAGGACAGAATTGTGATTTTATCCACGCATATTGTGTCGGATATTGAGTCGATTGCCAACCAGGTCATTATGCTCAAGGATAAGCACCTGTATCAAATGGATTCAGTCGATAACATCTGTCGCGAACTGGAGGGAAAAATATTTGAATGCCCGATAAAAGAAGCAGAATATGGGGAATTTGAAAAAAATTATCTCGTGCTGTCAGCTCGTCAGGAGAGGGGATTTTTACAGGTGCGCTATTATGATGAAAATACCCGTCCGGAAAATATGAAATATGACAACGAAACAAAAACTTCCTGCGCGCCGAATCTGGAAGATGTTTTTCTGGTGGCGTATCGGGAAGAGGAGAGCGAGAAGAGAGAGGGGTGGATGTGATGAGAGTGATTTGGAAGCAGTGCAGGGAAATTTTAGATGTGCGTATACTATTGATTCTCGCACTGTTTACACTGTTATTTTTTCAGTTGTTTCTACAGATTCTTTATCCGAAAAACGGGAAAATTTTCGGTGGATGGGCAAATTATCCGTATGCGATTGAACTGATGAAAGAATTCGGGACGACAATTCAGGTCTCTGACTGGTCGAAACTTGATGCAAAGGAGGAGGAATTAAAGAAGGAGTACGCAGAAATTATTTCTGCCAGCGAGAAATGCAGGGCAGCGGGAATTACGACATATGATGAGATGATGGAGTATGAGGACAAGTACATCAATACCTATATAGAAACCGATGGGGAGATGCCGGAGGAAGAGAGAGCACTTGGTGATGAGATTACAGATATCATGTATGAACAGGCATGGGAACTGACCTATAAACTGGAATATCTGGAGGACCTTAACACGTGTAAAGGCAGTGAATTTGGAATGAGTAAAGAGGAAATTGAGCAGGTGATGTCAGACTGGGACATAAATTCTGCATGGGTAAAAAAAGAATATGAAGATAGACTTTCCAGGAACTACACTTCTTTTATGGTGATATATGTTTTTGATATTTTGTGGGAAGATATGCCAAAAATGGGGATTCTTTTGTCAGTCAGTTTTTTTGTTCTCATTCTTTATTATCAGATTAGAGAGAGATTGAGAGGAACCATTTATTTATGGGCCACCACGCGCACCGGAAGAAAAGTGTTCGGAAGACAATTTGCGGCGTGTATGTTGTCCTGCGCTGTTGTCGGCATCTTGCAGATGATTGCCTATTTTGCATTTTTTCTGAAAAAGGGACTCGGACCGCTTTTGGCTTGTCTATGTGAACCATTCAACGGACCGTATCTTTGGTGTGACCAAATTTCCTATGGATTGTTTTTTCTGATTTACGCAGTTTTTGTTTTCCTGTTCACGCTGATGTCTGCCGGGATTGCTTACCTGATCGGGAGGGTGGCAGCTAATTATATTGTGGGAATTGCCATATCGATTCCTGTGATACTTGGAATCGCGCTGCTCGCTTTTCGGCTTTTCGGGGAGTTTTTGCAGGTGGATACTGCGATAGGGCTGCCGTACTGGGAACTTCCGTGCGTGGTGGTATGTGTAGGGATTATGGCTGCCGTAGTCGTGTGGCGACTGAGGAGAGATAAAAAGATTGATTTTGCGTGAGAGGAGGAATCCGACAAATGAAGCGCATTGCGAAAATAGAGGCGTTGAAGATAATAAAAAGTCCGGTTATGTGGACACTGTTGATTAGTTTTCTTGCGTTTAACATTTTGACAATGGGCAGTGATTTCAGAGATGATTATGTCATGGAGACCGGTGAGTCCGGTGACGCGTATGATGGGCTGGACATGGAACAGGTTTTCGAGACAAAAAAGGCTGTTTCACCTGCTCATTTGACAGGGAGTTATGAACAATTTGTCCACCGCAATTATGAAAAACTTCAGGCGAGGGTGGAGGAAATACGGCGTACCGGAGAGGGGAATGCGCCCTTTTATCCGGGGGAGAAGTATCATGTTTTCAGTAATTTGTTTGGGAGTACGGGGAAAAAACTTTTGCTGGAATCGGCGGCTTTTCTTATGCTGAGTCTCCTGCTTTTGATGGATTATGAGAGGATGAGAAAAACGAGGGAAATTGTGTTGATTTCCCTCACGGGAAAGCGGGTGATGAGGACAAAGATTTGCGTGGGCGCGCTCACAGGACTGCTATTTTGCGCAGTGTTGATGGCAGGCACATATCTGTTTTTCTTTTGGAAAGTGCCCCTTGCCGGACTGTGGGATGTCCCGGTCTCATCAGCCGTGTTATCAGAGACAATGGGAATGGCGAGTTTTCCGTTTGTCACATTTTTTAGAATTTCGCTGGGACAGTATTTTCTTCTCTCGCTTGCTGTTATGTTCGGTATGCTGCTCTCAGTTGCCGGACTGTGTGTTGCATTGCAATTATTTATTCAAAATTGTTATCTTTCATTTTTGACACAGAGTCTTCTCTATGTGGGACTCCTGGCGGTTACAGGCATGAGGGCGGCAAATTTCATAGCTGTGGCAAAAACATTTTTGAATCCGGTTACGCTCTGGGTCAATTGCGGACTCTGGTTCATAGAAAATGATTTTGTGATGTCTTTTGCGGGAAGCGAATTTTTGAGTGTAATTGGCACCGGAATTGTTGTTGTCCTGTTGATTGTGGCGGGGAGTATCCGGTATCGGAGGATGGAGGTGCGGTGATAGGGTCTACTTTTGTTGGTACGGTCAATCTGTTTTTCACATATGCTTTTTTTAATATCAGAAAGTTTTTTGATGGACTGTGTGATGTATCATCCCAAAAGCCGATAGCAGAAAAGCAAGAAAATTCTTGGGACGCTCATGTTTCTGTGATATACTATCACTTATAGCATCAGATATTTTTAAAACTTGTCGTTTTGGGGAATTGATGTTATAATTTTATACCGATATGGATTGAAACACTTGGATGCGTTGTGAAACAGGCAGTGTGTCTTTTTGATAAATAATGTCAGGGGACTGATCTTATGGTATGTAGGCATTTTGGTATCCTTTGTTCCGGTGCTGATAGATGTTTTTGCATATATGGGAAAGCATGATGCATTAGGACATGATTATTGTGTTGTTCACCGCTGCAGCTTAAGGAGGTAGAAAAATGATTTTATATTTTATAGGTGCATTGCTTGTGGTTTTCCTGCTTGTAGCAGCATTACCTTTCTTACAGTGGTGGATTGTAGGAAAGTCGGGAAAAGAAATAGTCGAGTATAGCTTTCCGTCTGAACTGATTGACCACAAGCCGAACAATCTGGATGGGGAGACATCTGGACAGGGACGTATGGCAATGCAGAACAGGGGATCGGTGCGTATGGCACAGGGGCATGTCCTGACGGAAAAAGATTTAGAGGAGAAGAAGGCGGAAGTGTATTCTGTTCCCCTTCCGTAAATATTATGAAATTAGAACATTATTGGGAAGATATATGCAGAATCCATCTGCTTACGAAACATTATTTGCTTTTGGCAGAAGATATTGAAAACAGATATTCCCGGTATAAAGAATTAAAGACATTTTTATTAGATCTTCCAGGGCAGATCGCAGAGCAGAGAGAGAGGAAAGATGTAGGCAGCGATCTGTTAGAAGAAGTGGATCGGTATGTGGATATACTCGACCGTCTGATACAGTATTGCAGGGAACTGTCGCTGGCAATGGAAGTCACGGGATAGAATAGGTTGTTTTTCGTGCATCAGTAAATTAGGACATCCGGCAGGGGATGCGGTAGGGATACTGTATTCTTTGACGGATGTTTTTGGTTTTCTGTTCATTGTGCAAGGCTTACGGAAAATGCATATTTTTTCATTTTCCATAAGGCTTAAGATAGGAAAGGACTGGAAGAACGCACGATTGTTTCGCGGCTCGCTGGCTCTGTGGACCATTTACATGATCCCGCCGGTGCTTATCCTGGCAGTCAATCTGGTGGGACTGTTTGGCAGGAGGCGGAGAATGCAAAATTAAAGGTGGATATATTGATGGCACAGATCAAGCCCCACTTCATATATAATAGTCTGACGGCAATCCGCTCCTATCTGGATGAACCGGAAAAGGCGGAGGAAGTCCTTGACCACTTTGCAGGGTTCTTGCGGGGAAGTATCGACATGCTGGAAGAAACCGGCTGTATCCGTGCCGCCCGTGAATTTGAGACGGTGGAGAACGCCGTCCGTCATGGAATCCGGGAAAGCGGGACCGGAAAGGGGACGGTACCGGGGAACAGGAACAGCACAGGGCACACATCGGACTGTCCAACTTGAAAAAACGCCTTCTGCTGATATGCGGCGGATGGCTTGAAATCCCGGACAAACAGGGGAAAGAGACCGCTGTGCAGGGAGCAGGAATTTGATACTGAATGATGCAATAACCGCAGCAGAAACCCTGTATAACAGCATCACGGACAACGATGATTATACAGATATTGCAAGCACACTCAAAACTAAGATTGACGCTGCACAGGCAGTAGCTGATAACGATGACGCAGACCAGGATACTGTTGACGAAGCCACTACAGCACTTAACACTGCTCTGACAGAGGTAGCGGCTATAAAGACTGTTATTGATGAGATAAAGAATCTTCCGGGTTCTGATGAAGTCAATCCAAGTGATTCAAATCAAAAAGCTGCAATCAATAAGGCATCTGAAGATTTTGATGCCTATAAAGATACTAAGAAAACTGATGTAGAGACTATGAAAGATGCAGGTGATACTACTGAAGCAAATGCTCTTATCACAGCTGCTAAAGACGAAATAGATGGCGTATCTTTTGATCCAAGCAAAACGTTAGATGAAAATAAGGCTGTTATTGATGACATCATTAAGCAACTGACAACAGACCTTTCAAATCAGAGAGCGGCTGATGCGGTAAGTGCAAAGATTAATGCACTTCCTCCGGCAAGTGATGTAACCACAAATGATAAGGTTGCTATAAATGAGGCAAGAGATGCATATGATGATCTTACAGCAAAAAAATATTATGCTGCTTTTGAATAATCAATTATTGAAATCTCCTGCATTAACTGTTTTGCTGCATTTACCAGCTTTTCAAGCCGAAGTGCGACTTCATTTGTATAGAATTTCTCCCCGCATTGTTCACATTCTTCACATGGCACATTTTTAATCACAATCACACAACCTTTGTAATCCACTACATGTGTAGTAAATGTCTGAATCGTTGTTTCACATTTGCAATACATACACATATTTATCACTTCCTCCTCGTTTTTAAATCTTCCATAAACTTATCTGTATTCGGATAATAAGCCGTTATAATATATAAATATGTTCGATCTGTTCCCACCACTACATGTATTACCTTTTCACTGGTATTATATCCAAAAACCAGACAACTAGGATTAGGAAAATCATCCGGATAATCTTCAATGATTTCTCCTGATTGTATACACTTTCCCACATCCTCTATGTCGATGTCTCTTTCTTGCATCCTCTCCAAACAGTGTGCAGACCACTTTATTTGAGAATTAAAATATAGTTTTTTAATAAAATCTAAATCCATAGTTTTTCTCCTTTAGTACTATTATACATAATTCTAAGAAAATGAAAAGAATTTTTTATAAATAATTCTCCGATGTTTCGCCAATTAAGGCGCTTATGCGCTTTTTCGTCTGCTTACGCAGCCGATTTTGCTCATTAATAGGTGGGTTGCTCATGGAATATACGAATTAAAATTCAATAAATCATATTTTAGTTCGTATATTCCATGGCAACCGCACAGGTGGAAAAAATTTAGCGAAAACCCCGAAAAATACCGATTGAAAACTCTGAAAAATACCGATTACGTATTGATATTATTCAAAAAAAGGGTATACTAAGCCATAAGAATTAATGATTGTAGGTGACAGCATGGGATTAGTAGACCAATCATATAGAGAACGGGTGATAGATGAGAAAATTTCAAAATTATTGAAAACATTTGGTGCCGTCTGTGTAGAGTGACCTAAATGGTGCGGAAAGACCTGGACTTCTCTGAATCAGGCGGAGAGCGTTTCTTATATAGCAGATCCGGCGAATAGTTTTCAAAACAGACGCATGGCACAGATTAGCCCTGAACTCGTGCTGGAGGGGGAGTATCCCCGCCTGATTGATGAATGGCAGGAGGTGCCGGAAGAATAGCGAGAATCCGGATGGGGTTTTTGTCGCTCCAATAACAGCATTGAGGGATTAAGAGAAATAATCTCAATATGGAGGGGAAAGATTTGTTATTTTAAAACCTACAGAAGATTCTTTTGGTTTGCAAGGCGCTTTTTCAAGAGGCGCAAAAAATGTTTGTTTCCGATGACCTGAATAGTCGGGCCAAAGGAGAGGATTTCAATCAACAGTTCCCTTTCATTCCCTTTGTTATAGTAAATTTCGCACTGGTAGGTTGTGTTGTTGATTTGGGCAGTTTTCTTTTTGTAATTGGCAAACTGGAGCATCGCCCGCTCCAGCGTATTTCGCTCGTTTTTTATCAGAATTGTCACCGGCTCACTGTTGTATCCGTTCGTGATGTAAGTGTCAATGTCCGGCCGCTCTGCCGCGTACTTCCCTGTCTCCTCAAGTCTGGAGATGCGTGAGAGGTTAATTGTAAAATAATTGTTCGGATTTTTCCCGTGCACTCCCAGAGCGAGTACGCGAAAACAGTCATTTTTGATGGAATATTCCAGTTTGCACGGAAGATACCAGTGATGTACTCGCCTGTTCCGGGGGGACTCGAATTCAATATTGAGATATTGTCCGGTCTTGATGGCGGACAATATTTTTTGGAAGTGGGAGCGGTATGTATCGTCTGTATAGTCGTCCCCATCTGTGAACTGATCAAAAATATAAAAGTCGTTTTGCGAAAAAAGCGGTTCTATGTCGCAAAGCACCCGACTCAGTTCTGTCAGTTGTTCCTCCGAAAAAAATAACTGAATCCGCACATCGGATAGAATGGCCTTGAGCCACCGCTTTTGCAGGAGGGACAGCACAAAGGGAGGTTTGTCATCCAGTGTGGACAGATACAGTTCCCCGTCCTTTTTAAAAAATGTCCACTCTCCGTCGGTTATTTTAGGCAAAAGATAGAGAACTGTTTCCTGAAAGCCCGAGGCGGTGACTGTCGTTTCGAGTTCTGGCCGGGAAAAGCCCCCATTTTTGTTTAAGAGGTCGTGCATAATATTGTAGTAACAGTTGTAGAGTTCTGAATAGAGCTGCATAAATTTTCTCCTTGAATTTCTCTGTAGAAAGTGTTTTCACTCGTTGGTCTCATAAATCTGATAGAGTGCGTTGATGTCATCAAAAAAATGTCTGCGGAGCAGGTGGTTTTCTGTCCCTGGGTTTTGACTGCTATCCAGCTGATAAAAGCGTAGGTCAACAATTCGTCCGATAAAAGTGCGAAGCCATGGAAACATCTCCTGAGCATCCTGGACAATTGTTTCAAAGAGGAAAGTGTTTTCCCGGAGCTTTGTCATGGTTCCACCCTTGCCCTCTCTCGCAAGGCGCGTGAGAATAAATTGCTCGGATTGTTCCTGAATATTTAGTGTCAGAACGACTTTTGTTCTCGAGCCGGAGAAGGAGACCCCCCAGATGTAGGGGAGATTGCGGGCGAGTTTTTCTTCCATTTCCGAAAATGACGAGGTAGCGGTCTCTATCTGCTCCCACTCCTGTTTGCTCCTGTCGCGGCTTGTCAATTCCTTTACCGATTTAATCTGGTCGAGCCGTACGCAGCGGAAATGATACTTGATTTTATTTGTATTGAACGAATTATTTGTGATTCGGTAAATACAGATGTACCGTCTGCCGGTGCGTGCGCTGACAAAAATGCGCAGGGGAATCCCACAGAGGGTGAGACTGTCATTTGGTCGGCGACTGCTCTGAATTTCCATTTTGACGTAGCGGTGATTTTTTTGGGCCAGGAGAAGAGCGTAGGTAATTTCCTCTTCCAGCGTAAATGCCGGAAATCCGTGTTTGACGCGAAAACTCTCGTTTTTGTGGCTGATTTTGTCTAATATTGTGTTTCCCACATAGCCAAAAGGTGCGCTAAGCTGCATAAAAGAAATGACATCGCTCAGTGGTTCCCGGAGAGATTTGTCACCTGTATCTGTATGGTCTGCGGTATTTTCGCACAGTTCCTCCCAGGTCAGACCGAGACTGTACAACAGAGACTTTCCGGATTTTGTTGTCGCCAGAATTCCCTCTTTGACATATTCATTGCACTTGCGCCGGACGAGCTGGGTGTCTACTGCCATCTCATAGTCCTGCGATAAAATTTCCGCGAGTTCACTGGCAGAATAACTCTGTTTTCTCAGTATATCCAATAAATAAAAATGAAGAAGAATATCATTGTCGGTAAAACTTTTTGTCTTCCATACGGAAAAAAGGGGATTTGTGTTCAGGAGGTTGCTGTCCAGCTGCAGGGAAATGCTTTTTACCCTGCTTTTTGTGTCCTGCTCGGATAAAGCTTCCTCCACGTAGTCACCGAGCCAGCTCTCGATGCGTCTGCGCTCGTTGTCGTAGGTGCGGGCACTTTTTCTGTCCGAGGTAAAATCCTGCCGGCTCTTAAAACCGTACACAAAGAAGTCGCGCACGTAGTCTCGACACTTGTTAAAATTTTTGATTAATTCCTGAAATTCTGACATGACGCACCCTTTCGCAACTTTTTTGAAATGATAAAATTTTCCTTCCCTGTTATGATAATACCACAAAGAAAAGAGGTGGTAAAGATGTTTGTACATTACAATGAGAACATGAAATTTCCGGTAAAAGTTTGGCTTTCCGGGCACAGTGACGTGGAGGAGAGCTGTCTGGAACAGGCAGAGCACCTGGCCAATCTGCCGTTTATTCACAAGTGGGTGTGCCTGATGCCGGATACCCATACGGGCAAGGGAATGCCGATTGGTGGTGTGATAGCGACGAAAGGAGTTATCATTCCGAACGCTGTGGGAGTTGACATTGGCTGCGGGATGAATTTTATTGACACGAATATTAAATTAGAAGAGATAAAGGATGTTCAGACCGGCAACGGAACGGTTGTTCAGGCGATTGTCGGGGGATTTATGAGAAATATTCCGGTCAACACCGCGCGTCACAGCAAACCGCAGAAAAGTCCTGTGCTGGACCGCGCCAAGGAGGAAATGGACAAATATGAGAAAAACGCAGATCTAATTCCTTTGATCGAAGACGGCTATTTTCAGGTCGGAACGCTCGGCGGTGGCAATCATTTTGTGGAACTGCAGGTGGATGAAGAGGGGTATCTCGGCATTATGATTCATTCGGGAAGCCGTCATCTGGGAAAGGAGATTTGTGATTATTTTCACAATGTGGCAAGGGAACTCAACAACCACTATTTCAGTCAGGTTCCGGAGGAGTGGAGACTTGCTTTTCTCCCGGTTGATACGGCGGAGGGGAAGCAGTACATCAACTGGATGCAGCTCGCCATGGATTACGCATTCGAGAACCGAGCGGTGATGATGGAAGCGGCGTGTTCGGTCGTGCGGGAGGTAATCGAGAAAAACACATCTCTGGCGGTGGAATTCGGAGCGCAGGTCAATTGTCATCACAATTATGCGGCACTGGAAAATCATTTTGGGGAAAATGTCTGGGTACACAGAAAGGGGGCAAACCGCGCGCGAGTGGGTGACCTTGCAGTAATTCCGGGTGCCATGGGCTCGTATAGCTATGTTGTTGAGGGAAAGGGAAATGTGGACAGCTTTTGTTCCTCTTCCCACGGCGCAGGCCGCGCATATTCCAGGAGTGGTGCTATGGCGGCGTTCACGACGGAACAGGTCATGGTGGATTTGAAAAAACAGGGTGTCGTGCTCGGCAAGGCGAAGAAAAAAGATGTCGCGGAGGAGTGCCGTTTTGCGTACAAAGATATCGACTTTGTGATGGAGAATCAAAAGGAACTTGTCACACCGATTCGAAAGCTGAAGACAGTGGGAGTGTTAAAAGGGTAAAAAATAAAATTTAAATTATATTTTGTTTATATTTTCTTTGCCTGTATAGAGGAAAGGTGGTATAATGTCAGAAAAGATACTTTTTTGTAGAAAAAGCAAGGAAGAAACGGATGAAAAGTACAAAAGTAAGTTTTTTCTGGCACATCAAGAACGTGATTTTGTCGTCAGTGATAGGACTCATGTTACTCATTGTTGTCGTTCTGGTTACCATCAATTCAGTAGAGACTTCTTCCAACACGAACTATTATGGAAAAGTCCTGGTTGAAAAGGACTCCCAGAACAATGCGAAGATTATTGATGAGTGGCTGACAGAGCAGGGGAGTCTTGTCGAGATGATGAAGACATCACTGGCTAAAATGGATTATGAGGACACAGCGACGATTGAGAATTATCTGGAGGAATGCCTAAAGTCTAATTCTTCAGCACTTATGTATTATGTCTGCTACGATTATGACGGCGGTGTATTTCCGGCGGATCACTCCAAGCTTGACCTTGACCCGACGACGAGGGGATGGTGGATCGATGCACAGGCGGCATGATTGTATCGGCATGTTCGCCGTATGAGTGCGAGGGACATACCTGTGCGGTTCTGGCAGACATTTCCCTGGATTCTCTGGTTGAGATGGTTGAGGGAATCAGCACAGAGGAGTATATTGAGAGTTTCCTTCTGGCAGAGGATGGAAGCGTAATTATTCATCCGAACAGCGATTTTCTTCCTAAGGAAGAGGGGAATACGATTCTTGCCGACAAGGTTTCCATGGATATCAATAAGACCGGTGTTCAGATGATTAAGGATTATGATGGGGCAGAGAAACTGCTGGCTATCTCCGATATTCCGACAACCTCGAGGAAACTGGGCATTTCGGAAAAGAAGAGCGTGATAACCTCGGAAGTAGTCGGCGTCATTGTGAAGAATTCGGTTATTGCCCTGATTATTATAGTAGTGGCAGTTATTCTCATCTACTTGCTGATACGGCAGCAGTTGGGAGAGCTGAACCGGATGAGACTGTTCATCAAGGACAAAGTAATCGGTCGTGAAAATGTCAAGCTGATGTCCTCCGAGAGTGTGGAAATTGGATATCTCATTGATGAGCTGGAGAGCAGATTCCTGGATACGATTCGTGAGACGGCGAGAGAGTCCTCTGTCATTTATGGCGATATGGAATCCACATTGAACCGTGTTCAGTCAATGAACGACAGCATTGAAAATATCAGCAGCGCCATTGAGCACACCAGCGGAAACACGGAACTGCAGTCCACGAATGTGGCAAGTATTTCCCAGATGAGCGGGGAGATTACCACTGCGGTGGATTCCCTGTCTGAGGAGACCTTGCAGATGGCAGAAAAAGCGCATGATATTATTACAGAGATTGAGAAGACGCTCCCTGAAATTATGGAAAACAGGAATCGCGCTCTTGAGATTGCAAAAGTGAGCCAGGATAAGCTCTCTGATGCGGTGGAGGATACAAAGGTTATTGAGCAGATTGCGGATGTGTCCAGCACGATTATGAATATTGCGAGTCAGACCAATCTTCTGGCGTTGAATGCCTCTATTGAGGCTACCCGCGCCGGTGAGGCGGGACAGGGCTTTGCGGTTGTTGCCGACAAGATCAAGAATCTCTCCGCCACGACGAGCAGTGAGATTGAAAAGGTCAACAGCTTTACCGGTAAGGTTATGGAGAGTGTTCACAGACTTGCCGATGAGAGCAAGCGGATTCTGGAATTTCTCGGCACGGATGTCATGAGAGATTATGAGATGTTGGCGCGGATTGCGGAGGACTACAAGAATGACGCATCCTTTTATGCCAATGAGAGCGGTACGATTGGTGCGAGCGCTGAGGAATTGGCGGCTTCGATTAACAACATCAATCATCTTCTGCAGGAACTTCACGCATCACAGCAGGAACTCAGCGACGCGATTTCCGATGTGAGCAGAAATGTGCAGAATATGTCGGAAAATTCCGGAAATACCACAAAAGAAGTCGGAGATGTCCTGGAGCGTGTAGAGACGCTGCAGAATACAGTGGGAACATTCCATCTGGATTGATGGAACATTTACTATAGGAAGGATTGTCACGCCTCATCTCTTGTCAGCGTGACAATCACAACTTCCGGCCTGTCATTGAAACGCACAGGAATGACACTGTTTCCAATTCCCCGGCTGACAACCATATGTGTGCCATTCTCTCTGTAGAGTCCGGCATCATATTTTGGAAATAATCCCTGGTTTGGGGCGATTAGACCGCCGATAAAGGGAAGCCGGAACTGACCGCCGTGGGCGTGTCCGCTCAGAACGAGGTCAATATTTTTTTCAACATAACTGTCAAAGAATTCAGGGCGATGTGATAACAAAATCATATAATCGTCCTGATTTTTCGTCTCCGGCAACTGGGTTTCAAATGAATATTCATCATAGCCTGAAAAATCCGGATCATCAACCCCCATCATCTGAATGTCAGAATCATTTTTTTCCAGAGAAATGATTTGATCATGGAGAATGGTAACACCGGCAGATGTCATCTTTTCTTCCAGCATACCGTACTGGGTGCGTGCCCATGCCTCGTGATTTCCTGTGACATAGTAGCAGGGAGCAATGGTCACTGCCTGTTCGACAAACGTGTAGGCAATGTCGATGTCTGTCCGGTTGGAATCAATCAGGTCTCCTGTTATGACAATGATATCCGGCTGTTCTTCCTGCAAAATTGAAATCAGCCGGGAATTATTTTTCCCGAACTCAGCGTTGTGCAGGTCTGAAATCTGCGCAATTTTGTAGCCGCTAAATTTCCGGGGCAGCCGAGGACTTTTAATTTCAAAGTGGTCTGTTTCTATTGTAATATTGCCCCAGATGATCCATGCGATAAAGAGAACAATAAGTGAGAGAATAATGTTCCGAAATATTTTTTTGCGTTGTTTGAGGTTTTCTTTTGCCATAATCGGTCTCCATTCGAGTGTAAATAAATTAATGTTGTTTAAAAAGTATATCATAGGTAAGATTGGAAGGCAATTTGATTTGTAAATACTATACTTTGTGCAGTGTTTTAAATACTTTGTAGGGGCGCCTGTGGAACTTTTTTCTTTGTTGTGCTATCCTATAAATATAGGGTTAAAACAATGCCTATAAAAACAGATTATACGAGGGAGGAATAAAAGAGTATCGCTGCCGTCCACGCTTAAGAAAATTGGTTCTTGCTGTTTTCGGGAAACCGGATTGAAAAAGATTGTAATTCCGAAAAGCGTCAAGATAATCGGCTGGGAAGCACTCAGTTATTGCAAACATTTAAAGTCTGTCACCATGCCGGGAAATTTTAAATATGTGGAGCACAATGAAAATTACAAGGACAGAATCAACACTAACTCACAGACGACAATAACATTTAGCACGAATTTAAATTATCGGTGCATACAGCACCTGTGCGCAGACAAATTTGTTGTAAAAAAGGGAGACTCTAAGTTTAAGTCAATCGATGGCGTTATTTACACAAAAAACGGAAAAGAAATCGTGCGCGTGCCAAGTGGATGTAAGTCTTCAAAGGTGGAATTTTGGACTCCTTTGTGCAGGCAGGTGCCAGCAGCTATATTTTCTCTGAAAAGAATAAAAAGAATGAATACAAAACGGAGTTTACCCTTTACTATCCAAAGGTAGCAGAAGCCTCCGGCTATCAGATAAAGTTTTATTCTGACAAAAAGGCAAAAAAATGTTTGAAGACGATGACGACAGAGAACTATAGTCTGGATGGACAGTATATAAAACTTGTCACCAAAAAACCGGTGAAATCGTTGAAAATCCGGGCTTATGAGAGCGTGGACGGGAAAACGGTGTACGGAAGATGGTCGAATATTGAGAAGATTTAAAGTTGCAGAGGGATTTGTCATTGACAAATCCCTCTATGTAATTGAAAGGGGAAGTGCTGTGTGATATAATGCCTCTAATTTATCAGAACGGAGGTATGTTTATGAACTATAAAGTTAAAATCTGCGCATCTATTATGATTGTGTCTCTTATCCTAAATACAGTTGAATACAGAACTGCGAAATCGGTAACTTATGTAGGTACGGGAAGCAGTATTGTGGAGACCAAAAAAACATGGGCTTCATTTTCAAAACCTACATATTATGTACAGCGCGGGAAAACTGTAAAATTAAAACTTAACAACGCGACATCAAAGGTAACATGGAGCAGTAAGAACAAAAAGATTGCCACGGTAAAGGGAGGAAAAGTAAAGGGGAAAAAGATTGGCTCTACAGTGATTACCGCTAAGCACAGTGGGAGAAAGATTACATGCAAGATTGTTGTAATGGCGAAAAAATATAAACTGTCCGGTTCTAACATTACATTGATGAAAGGGAAAACAAAAAAGATTTCTCTGAAAAAGTTATCCAAAAAGAAAGCGAAAAAAATAAAATGGACATCCGCGGACAAATCTGTTGCCACTGTAAAAAAGGGCAAGATCAGAGCGAAAAAACCGGGAATTACGTCGATAACTGCCACATATGAAAAACGGCAGTACAAGTGCACTGTTTTTGTTGACAAAAATCCAGGGAAAACTGTCAAGTTAAAATTAAAGAAAAAGAAAAAAAGTCAGGTTACAATAAAGGCCGGCAAGACAATGACAGTTGGAAATATAAAGAAAACCGGTTATAAAGTGACAATACCGGCGGGGACGCTCAGTGCGGGCACAAAGGTAAGTGTAAAGTCAGATGGAAAAGGAATTGACATTAAGGCAAATGGCAAAGACGGAATCCGGCTTGACAACAGTGTTACAGTCACTCTTGCTCTCAGTGGAAAGGTAAGTAAATCAGGCACACCATATTATATGGCTGTTCTCAAAAAGAATAAAAAGACATATTATATTGAGCCGAATCATGCCATGTTGAGAAAGGGGTATTTGCAGTTTAAAACGGATCATTTCAGTGAGTACAGTCTGGTTAAAGCCTCGAAGAAGGGGTTAAAGCAGATTATAAAAAATAAGGCATACTATGCTGCCGCTTATAAATTCACGGCGGACAAACTGGATGATTATGCAGGGAAAACAACGGAATACTCCATAAAAATGATGGATAAATTTCTTGATAAAGTCGCTGATAAGATCATGAAATCAGGTTCGAGGGACAATGACACACTAAAAAAGTATTTTAAAAACAGTTGTTTTAAGGATCCTGAGTTTTTTACAATTTTGAGAGGCGTTGCTTCCGGTGATAATAAGACTACAGCAACAGGTTTGGCAGATATTCTGGTAAAACATGCCGGTCTTGCCACAGGAAAAGCATATAAAATGATACGGTCAGGTGTGTTTGTCGTGCCAGATGCGGTGAAATACTGGTACAGCGGAAATACCAAAATGGCGGCAAAGACAGTTGTGGATGCTGTTTCCGGTGAATTGGCCGTGATATCAGGGGTCCAATTTGCAAATTCGATTGCTGTATCAGCGAGAGAGTCTCTCGCCACTTATCAGATGAATCAGGCTGTCCAGGGACTTCTTGGAACAGAGGAAGGCCGTGCGGCAGGGTATAAGGGTGACGTTGATATTACAAAGGACGAGGAGTGGCAGGAATTTAGGGACTATCAGATGAAAGGCGCATACAGGAATTATATTAATGACAAAATTGAAAAATGGCGCCAGATGAAGCAGACAGGGGGAGATTTGACGGAGGAAGAACGGGCGTATGAGGGGGCACTGGATTATCGGTCAGACAAGTATTCAAGCAGTAATTTTTATAATAATCCTGAACTTGAGGCGGAGAGAAACCAGATTAAGCAGGAGTTCGACAGTGAATTGCGGGCGTACCTTTTAAAGAGAGTGGCTGCAGAAAAACTGATAAAAGAAGAGGCCGACAGAATTGAAGAGCAGACATATGCCTACATTAATGCGGGACTTTTTGACGATTTTGACGGAATTGATATGGATGAAAAGAATATGAACCGGCTCAATGAACTAAATGCGATAAAAGAGGACATTGAAGTTATGTTTGACGGTTCATCTCCTGCAGTCTTAGAGGGATATACCGGCAAGATCGCTGACAGTGTGAATGCAAGAAGATATGCTGATTTTGTAAAAATGTGGCTCGATGCTGCAAAAAAAGCAAAAGATAATACACATAGTGTGGGGAAAAAGACGGTCGAAGATTATCTGGCAAAGAAATATGGGGTTGGTATTTACATCTTTCCTATTTCAAGAACACTTAAAATAAATGTAGGACAGAGTGAACAGATTTTTGTTTTGAAAGGACTGAATGAAGAGAACATTTTATCAAAGTGTAAGATAAGTGTGTTTAACAGTGAAGTAGTGAAAGTTGACCAGTATGGATATGTATATGCACTGAGTGACGGGGAGGGCGACATCAAAATAAAATATGGTGAGGTAAGTCATATCATTCATGTTGTCTGTGGTGAGGGAGAGTTAGAACTGACACCGTCGGAAAAGACAATACATACCGGTGAATCCTTTCAACTTAATTTTTCAGGAAAATGGCCGGCTGAATTTTCATCCAGCAAGCCTAAGACTGCATCTGTGACATCAACAGGAAAAGTCACCGGAGTGGGCGGCGGCAAGGCGAATATTATTGCAACCTATCATAACAGGAAGTATGTGTGCAAAGTCACGGTCAAAGTAAAGACCGGTCTCAACAAGACTTCCCTTTCACTGAGAGTTGGCGACAAGTCGATTCTGTATTTAAAAGGTGCAGCGGAGAGCAAGGTCACCTGGGGAATCAAACACGGTGAAAAGACAGGAATTGTCAAGGTAAATAACCACGGAAGAGTCACTGCGTTGAAGAAAGGAAAGACGGTGGTTGTCGCATCATATAAGGGAAAAGCGTACAAGTGCAAGGTCGTGGTAAAAGAAAAGGAAAAGAAGAAGGAAGTCATAGATTTTAGCGGAAAATATAAGGGAAAGGTTACCATATATACATATGTGGACTTGACAATAGCGGGAACAAAGGATAGTGCCAAGACAGAGAATTCTTATACATCCGAAACAAAATCATATGATGTCATAGTTGACGTGAGCAGTAATTATTATGTAACAGTCACCTGCTCCAATGAAGTTTTTGGAACAAAGAGTCTGCAATGCGCGTTAAACGGGGACAAAATGGCATACAACAGTGGAAATGACAAGATTACCTGTGATGGCGAAGTATTTTATTGGACGAGGTATTTACCTTCGAGCAGCCCTTATAAAGGAGAAGACTTTACCATAAGTGCTGTAAAGGTGAAATAAATTATACTCAAAAGGAGGTTCATTATGAGAAAACAATTATTTAAGAGAATCGTGACATGGTCGCTATGTCTGGCTGTGGGCGCGGGATTGCTTGCGGGTTCGCAGGCAGAAAAGGTACAGGCAAAAGAAAAGCATTTTTGCTACATTGGGTTAGAGTGTGAGAATCCGCCGGCGAACTTTCCGGAAGACGGGTACATCTACCGCTACAGTGCATGGGAGGAATGAAATCAGTCACTCCTATGCGGGAATGTCCTATAATGCTTCGACAAATACACTGACACTCAACAATGTCAACACGCCGGATATCGGATTGGTATTTGACGGCATGGGAAAAGAGTCCTTTGATTCGGATATCAAGGTTGTGTTAGTGGGTAAAAATTCTATAAGATCTATCTACAGTGGTCATGGAGGATTTTCTGTTGAGGGCTCGGGAAGTCTCACAATCAATGAGTCAAAAAAAGCACAGGGGAGCGCGGTGTCTGTCTCTGGGATGTCGTCTTCTGAAGACTCAGAACGTGCGGTTATGCACATTGGAAAGGATGCAACTGTTACCATCTATAAAGCAACCAGTGAGCAGGAAGATGCCACTCCTTCTTGTATTTCATTTGATTATATTGACAAAGAGAAAGACAAAATAAGCGATTATCTCATCTACGACGGACAGGTGACCCCGGAACTCAAGGTTGAGACTGTTGAGACGTGGCCGGCATATATTGGAACGGTTTCTCTCAATGACAGCTTGTGCGTCAAGACAGATTATTCGACTGACCGGCTGTACAATGACAAGGAAAACAGCAATTTTATCCGTCTGCTGGTAGAGGGAAAAGTAGAGGACTCCAATGAGACATACAGCTGGGTTGAAAAACACAATGGGTACTGGTTTGTGAGTAGAAATGCCTTTTATGATACCGGAATTAACGGCTCCTATTCGGGTTCTCTCCCGTCTGATTTAAAGACCGGGGATAACAAGATTACGGCATATGTTACAGCTAATTCCACGAAGGCGTCAAATCTCGATCGATATGAAAATTATGTTGTGTACACAAAAGGTGGCAAATACTATGCGATTGCGCCAAAATGTATGCTGGTAGATGAACTCGTCGAGACAGATGTAGACAGCACGGTTTATTGTATAGGTGAAATTAAGCACAGTGAACCGGTATTTTACTTTGATTTTGAGAATGAGACTAATGCGGAGTATAAGGTAAATCCTTATGATACCTGGCTGATGGATACCTACAGTGAAGTCAGCGGAGTTTCCACATGGGAAGAGGCTGCAAAGTATATGACAGATAATGGATACACGAAATATACCAAGCAGTTATCCCCTGCATCTTATGCATTTGAAGTTGTGAACGATAAGATTACGTTTTCACCTAAAGAAGAATCAAAATCAGAATCAAAGCAAACTTCTTCTTCGACGAATACGACAACGACAAATAATAATTCAACAAGCAAGACTCCTAAGACAGGGGAGACGACAAAAGATTCCTCCGGCGCAGTTTACACTGTCACGTCATCGAGCAGCAAGGCGGTAGAGGTTGCCTATAAAGCTTCTTCGAAAGCGTCAAAAAAGGTTACAATACCGGCGACAGTCAAAATCAATGGTGTAAGAGCAACAGTCACCTCTATTTCGGACGGTGCATTTTCCGGCAACAAAAAAATAACAGAGGTTGTTCTGCCGAAGAAAGTTAAAAAAATAGGTAAAAAAGCGTTTAGAAATTGTCCGAAATTAAAGAAAATAACACTTTCCAAGAATTTAAAATCCATTGGAACCCAGGCATTTTCGGGTGATACAGGATTAAAGAAAATAATAGTAAAAAGTACGGGCATCAAATCTGTCGGGAAAAAAGCATTTAAGAAAGTTCCGAAGAGTGCCACAATACAGGTTCCGAAAAAAATGAAGAAAAAGTACACAAAATTATTTAAAAAAGCCGGTTTCAAGGGGAAAGTAAAATAATAACTAAAAACAGAGCGGCGGATTTCTAAAATCTGCTGCTCTGTTTTTATCAGAAGTAAAAATTTCAGAGACTTATTTGAGGAGTACTCTTCGGAAATTTTTCTTTCCTCTCTTCAGGACAATACCTTCACCATCGAAAGTTTCTTTGCTGAAAGTCGCGCGGGCATCTGTTACCTTTTCACCGTCAATGCTGACACCGCCCTGTTGTACGGCGCGACGCGCTTCGGAGTTGGAAGGAACAAGTCCGGTCTTTGAGAGGAGGTTCAAAATACCAATCTGTCCGTCCTCAAAATCGTCATCGCTCAGTTCTGCCGTAGGCATGTTTGCGGCATTTCCACCTGCAAAAAGTGCTTTTGCGGATTCCTGAGCCTTCTTTGCCTCTTCCTCGCCGTGAACAAGATTTGTCAATTCGTAAGCAAGGATTTCCTTTGCCTTGTTTAATTCGCTTCCCTGCCAGCTCTCCATTGTCTCAATCTCTTCAAGAGGAAGGAAGGTAAGCATCTTTAGGCATTTAATGACATCAGCGTCATCAACATTTCTCCAATACTGGTAGAAATCAAATGGTGACGTTTTTTCCGGATCAAGCCATACAGCACCTTTTTGTGTCTTGCCCATTTTTTTGCCTTCTGAATTGAGAAGGAGATTGATGGTCATGGCGTAAGCGTCTTTGCCGAGTTTGCGGCGAATTAATTCTGTACCACCAAGCATGTTACTCCATTGGTCATCCCCGCCGAACTGAAGGTTACATCCATATTTCTCAAAGAGAGCCATAAAGTCATAACTCTGCATAATCATGTAGTTGAACTCCAGAAAGCTCAGTCCCTTTTCCATACGCTGCTTGTAGCATTCTGCTGTCAGCATGCGGTTTACACTAAAATGAGCACCCACATCCCGGAGGAGTTCAATATAGTTTAGTTTCATGAGCCAGTCCGCATTATTTACCATGAGAGCTTTTCCCTCTGAGAAGTCAATAAAGCGGCTCATCTGCTTTTTGAAACAGTCACAGTTGTGCTGAATTGTCTCCTCTGTCATCATCTGGCGCATATCGGTACGACCGGATGGGTCGCCAATCATAGCAGTTCCTCCACCAATCAAGGCAATTGGCTTGTTACCAGCCATCTGAAGTCTCTTCATCAGACACAGTGCCATAAAGTGCCCCACATGAAGACTGTCTGCTGTCGGGTCAAAACCAATGTAAAAAGTTGCCTTTCCTGTGTTAATCAGTTCTTTGATTTCTTCTTCATCTGTTACTTGCGCAATAAGTCCACGCGCTACTAATTCATCATATACTGTCATCCGTATTCTGCTCCTTTCATGAAAGTGGGAAATTGATATTGCGGCAATATTTTAGCCGCAGCCTTTTAGGGTTAGGACAGAAAAAACTTCCGTCCCTTTTTAAAGGACGGAAGTCTGTTATGCTCCGTGTTACCACCTTTATTCACAGACAACTCACATTGCCTGCCTCAGTCACTACGTTCACAAAAGTGAATGATAGTGTTGCAGAGTAACGCCTGCCCACGGCACAACCTAATGGATTGAGAGTATATAAACCTCCATCTTTCGGAAGTGCAGCTCCGAGAAGTATTCACAAAAAAATTCCCCTGCGCCTCTCAGCCACCGGCAACTCTCTGTTGGTTATCCCTTTTTGCTACTTGGTCTCTTCCTTGCTTTTAGAATACTTTTATTATAGGGAGAAAGAGGGGAAATGTCAACTGATTTTTCTGCGGTGTTTGTGTCAAGTAAACGGTGGCGCTTTAAATCTATTAAAATGTTAACTTTTCACGTCTGAACGGCAGGTATAGCCGTCTGAACAACAGTTGACATCACTCTGCAATGCTGATAGGCTTAATAGGTAGAGAAAATGTTTATCAGGAGGGGTTATTTATGGGGAAAGTCGATACTTATACAACAGAATATATGTCGCAGCCGGAGGTATTTGCAGACATTTTTAATTATTATCTATATAATGGAAAGGAAAAGATTCATCCGGAGAACCTGCAGGATATGGATACGCGGCAGTTTGCCCTTCTTCACGGGAAGGGTAAGGGGAGTGCTCCTGTTCAGCGAATAAGAGATAATGTAAAATGCGTGGTGGCAAAGAGTGATGAGAGGGCAGAATATATGATTTTGTCTGTGGAAAATCAATTAAATGTTCATTATGCAATGCCGGTACGAGAGATGATACAGGACGCCCTGCAGTATGACAGTCAGGTAAAAGTGATTTCTAAAAAACACAGAAATCACCTCAAAGAAGGCTCAGAGTACTTGTCAGGTTTTGCAAAAGATGATAAGATAAATCCAGTGATATCATTGGTTATTCTGTGGAATGGTGATGAATGGGATGGGCCGAGAACTCTGCATGATATGCTGAAAGTAAAAGATGAAAAACTGTTAACATATGTTCCAAATTACAAGTTGAATATTATAGAGCCACAATCAATTCGAGACGATGATTTTGATAAATTTCATTCCAAGATGAAGCAGGTACTAAAGTATATTAAGTATTCAAAAGATAAGACTGCTTTAAAGAAAGTGATAGAAGAAGATGAATTATATCGTACAATGGATAGAAAGACGGCAGAATTAATTAATGTGGTAACAAATTCAAAATTTGAATTCCAAGAGGAAGGAGAAGTGATAGATATGTGTCAGGCGATGCGGGAAATAGAGGAGGATGCCAGGCAGGAAGGCATACAGGAAGGTGAAGCGAGAGGTGAAGCGAGAGGTGAAGCGAGAGGTGAAGCAAGGATGGCTTTACTTATGAAAAAACTGATAGAGGCAGAGAGAATCGACGATATAGAGAAGGCAGCCATTGATGAGAAAGTACGTGCAGAATTGTATAAAGAATTTTATTTATAAAACGGAGGACAACATGAATTTATTGGATGGAAAGAGAATTACGCTTGGAGTGTGCTATTATCCGGAACACTGGCAGGAGAGCGAGTGGGAGAGTGACTTGCGCAGAATGCTCGACAATGGTATTGAGACTGTGCGGATTGCCGAGTTTGCCTGGAGTCTCATTGAGGCAGAGGAAAATGTCTTTGACTACTCCTTTTTTGACAGGTTTCTTGAAGTGGCAGAGCGAGTGGGGATGCAGGTGATTTTTTGCACACCTACGGCGACGCCGCCGGCGTGGCTCACGAAGAAATATCCGGAAGTTTTGAATACAACGATGGAGAGAGTGCCGTTTGAACACGGTTTTCGCCGGCACTACAATTACAATTCTCCCAAATATCAGGAGTTGACCAGACGCATTGTTGAGAAGTCTGCGTCTCATTATGCGAAGCATCCGGCGATTATCGGGTGGCAGATTGACAACGAATTTAACTGTGAGGTTGCGGAGTTCTATTCGGAAAGTGATACACTTGCGTTTCGTGAATTTTTAAAGAAAAAATACGGGACGTTACAAGAACTCAATCAGGCGTGGGGAACGATTTTCTGGAATCAGACATATACGGCTTGGGATGAAGTTGACGTGCCAAGAATGACTCCGACAAACAGAGTGAATCCGCACCGCAAACTGGATTATTATCGCTTTGTATCGGATAGTGTGTGCCGGTATGCAAAATTACAGAGTGATATTCTGCGCAAATACATCAAGCCGGGGGATTTTATTACCACGAATGGAATCTTTGGTAATCTTGACTCACATCGAATGACGGAGGAGAGTCTTGACTTTATTACTTACGACTCTTATCCGAATTTTTCGTACTGTCTTGGGTTGTATGTAGAGGATGATCCGACAAAAGATCGCAACTGGAGCAAACATTTGTCAGAAGTCCGTTCGATTTCGCAGAACTTTGGCATTATGGAGCAGCAGTCCGGTGCGAACGGCAGCATGGAGATGATGGCACCGGTGCCAAAACCGGGACAGATGACACTATGGACAATGCAGAGTATCGCACATGGAGCGGATTTTGTCAGTTATTTTCGGTGGCGGACAGCAACGATGGGAACAGAGATGTATTGGCATGGAATACTGGATTATTCGGGCAGAGATAACCGCAGGCTGCAAGAGGTGAAATCTATTTATCATAAATTGCAGAAGATGGATGGCATTGCCGGGACAACGTATGTGGCGAAAGTAGCTGTGATAAGAGATTACGATAATATTTGGAACGAACAGGCAGATGTTTGGCAGAAAAATCTCAACCAGGCGAGCATATGGGGATTGTATCAGGCATGCCAGCACACGCATACGCCGTATGACTACATTTATCTGGATCATTGCGAGGAAACGGATTTGTCCAAATATGATGTGATCTTTTATCCACATGGTGCAATTATGACGGATGAGAGAGCGGGAATATTAGAGGGCTATGTTCAGGACGGCGGAACGCTTATATTTGGCTGCCGTACTTCATACAAAGACCTCAATGGAATTTGCGTGACAGACAAATTACCGGCGAAGATTTCTGAATGGACCGGTGTGGACATTCCGGAGTATACGACGGTCTCTCCGGAGGAGGGGGCTGTGAGAGCCACCTGGGGGGATTCAGAACTGAAAACAACCTTGTTTAACGACCAGTTAACCCCTCTCGGAGTGGCTGAAGTTGTAGCGGAGTATGAGGAAGGATATTATAAGGGGGCAGGAGCGCTTATTCGTCATGAATACGGACTTGGTAAAACATATTATTATGGTTCTGTCTTTACGGCAGATGTGGCCCAGGTCTTTCTTGAAAAGCTTGGTGTGTCAGAGCCATACGCAGAGATAGTGCGGGCACCAAAAGATGTTGAGATTGCAGTTCGTGGAGAGAAGTATCTGTTTGTCCTGAATTTTTCAAAAGAAGAACAAACCCTATGCCTGAATCGTGAGGTAAAAAATATCTGTACCGGACATCGGGAGAGCGGACACCGCAGGTTGAAAGCATATGAGACACGAGTATATGAGATTTAAATAAAAAAGCGCATATTTATGAGTTAGTCCCATAAATATGCGCTTTTGATCAATCAGAATTTGACCAAGTATGATACTGCTCAAGCAATTCCATAATGGTTTCTTTTAGAACTGTTTTATTGTAAAAGTTGTCCTCGACATCACTGTTGGTGAAATTTTTCTGCTTTTTCATTGTTATGTCCACTTTTGAGGCAATAGCGTCGTCTACCATATTTCCCTTGGATTCAATAAACTGTTTGAATGTGTAAAACTCTTTCATTGGCAAGTCCTCCTGTTTTCCTGTGAGAATGATATGTTATTATTATACCAACATTTTGAAATTAAGGAAAGCACTTTTTAATTATTGTGATGGGACACCAGTATTTCCCTTACAATTCGGTTGTACTCCGAAAGTTTTTTTGTCTTTTTTATTTTTTTAAAACACCCCTCGCTGTCAGGGACGGACATTTTCAAATGCGACCAGAGTTCTTTCATTTTGAATAGAACAGGGGTCTCGCCGGAAAAGTTTTCTGTGTATCGCTGTTGTAGTTCTGTTACGAAATGATACAGTGTGTCAAAATAATCCGGTGAACCGGGGAAATTGTCCGATTTCTGCGCAGAGGAATCACTGTTGCGAATAAAACCCGGACGCATGAGAAATCCGCGGCCAATCATGATAGATTTTAAATCCGGAAACTCCTTTTTTAATTTTTCAACATCCGTTAGAGAACAAATATCCCCATTATAGCAGAGCGGATTTTTGCTGTGCTGCGCGGCATAAGAAAAAATTTCTCTGTGAACCGGCGCCCGATATAAATCCTCTCTTGTGCGAGGGTGCAGAATTAATTCCTTGATGGGATATTGATTATAAATGTCCAGCAGGCGATAAAATTCATCTTCCTCATAATATCCAATTCGGGATTTGACGGAAATCGCAATGGGAGAGTGTGCAAATACGGTGTCAAAAAAGCGGTCAAGATCATCGGGGTTACGCAAGAAACCTGCGCCACGGTTTTTGGCGGTGACAGTTCCAGACGGACAGCCGAGATTTAAATTTACTTCATCGTAGCCCATCTCTTCCATATGTCTGGCAGCCTGACAAAATGCATCTGCCTGGTTGGTCATGATCTGAGGGACCAGTTGATAGCCCGGATTATTTTCCGGCGCAATATCCCATTTTTCTTTTTTCTTCATATAGCCGCCGTCCCTCATTGTGACAAAAGGTGCATAATAGCGGTCAATGCCGCCAAAATACTTCTCATAGGTCTGGCGGAATAAATAGCCTGTAATCCCTTCTAATGGAGCAAAATATATGTTCATAATCGTTCTCTTTTCTCTGTAGCGTTACTGTCAGAATAACATGCTCCTCTTTTTGCTGTCAAGGAGAAAGTTAGACAGATGGTATTGATGTCAAGAGAAGACAAAGATAAAGAAAGAGCAATCAGATTCGGAAAAACTTAAATGCGATAGCATTTGCCGTTTTATCCGGATTGATTGCTCTCTCTTTATCTTGTAGAGTCACTTGACATTAGTACCCGACTTTTTCCCCGTTCTTTTTCATATATCCACTGATTCTTCCGGCTTTGTAATCTGCTTTCTTTCTGGAAAGTGGAACTGCCGGATCAGTCGGATCATAACTTACACCGTTGATTTTGATGGTTTTATTTTTTCCGAGTGGTCCCGGTTTTGAAGATTTTCCTTTTACAATCTTAATTGTAGAACCGGCCGAAGCATAATCATAAATCCATTTAGCATCAGCTACTGTCATTCGGATACAACCCGCAGATGCTGGTGAGCCGAGGCGATTGTAATTGTAGGAACTCAGTGCATAGTGTGATTGTGAACCTACGGCAATTGAGTGGAAGTATACATTCCCGACAATGTGGGAGGCCCAACGGGCATATACGGTACTTCCATCCGGTTCATACATCGGCTTCAAAGAGTATTTTACACCGACGGAATATGTTCCGATTGGAGTATAGGATGAACTGGTATTCAATCCGCCTGTCCCTGCAACTGTAGACACATCGCGACCAACAGAAACGGTACAGGTCTTAACCGGAATATCGTATTTTTTTGTATCTTCATCGTACATATACACAGTAACAACACAAGCGGCGCGGTTAATTTCAATGTAGAATTTATTTGTGTTGGAACTGCTGCTCTTCTTCAATTTCAATACTTTTGTCAAATCTTTCTGCTTAACATTGTTGACATAGTAGAATTTATATTTTTTGCCGTTGTATTTCTCATAATACCATCCGGTTTTTCCCATATCTTTTTTGCGAAGGGTATAGGTCTGGGAATTCAACAATACTTTTGTTCCCCAATTTGTATAGGCATATGCTTTGACTTTAAAACTTCCTGTCTGGGCATTTTTCAAAGTAAGTTTGTATTTAGAGGAGCTTTTGGTTGCCTTATAAACTCCAATCTTCTTCTTCTTTGAACTTGTCTTGTAAATGGCAAACGTAATTTTTTTAATGTTGCCGGGTACATAAGCACCTGTCAGCTTATAAAAACATTTTGCGTTCTTTTTCTTCGTGACAGAAAGTGTACCTTTTTGCACACGCTCATCTGCAGTAAGAACAGTGTCCAGCGTTTTGTTTGAGCCATTTACATCGGTAATTACAGTCTTTACCGTGTACTGCTCTAAAGAATATTTCAGTTTTTTCAAATAAATCGTTGAATAATAAAATGTTTTTGCGGTATCTTTAATTTTAGCTGTTGCTGTGTATACTTTGGAACCTTTACTGTTATAAATGTTGAATTTAACACTTGCTACATTAAATGGATTATAAAAATCTTTTAAGCGAATCCGAAATGCTTTTTTCTTTTCTAATGTGTTCGTTTTAATAACCTTCAACAAGCCATATGTCGGATTTACTTCATATGTTGTAGAGGCCAAAGTTTTGTTCAAAGAAGAATTCTTTGTGTTTGTGAGAAGAAGTTTTGCATTCCACGTGCCGTACTGGACACCGCCCTGAGATACATTGAATGACCAAACCAAGCCGGAACCGGTAACATTTGTTTTGGCACCGATTGTTTTGGCTGCGGACTCTGTGGAACTGCTTGGCCAGGCAATAACAGACACCTGATTGCCCTCGCCGGGAACAAGTACTTCTCCGGCTGTCTCAGTGGAACTCATCTTCAGACTTCTCTTGGCGTCAGATTTTTTCCCGGTAATCGAGAATGCAATCTTATCCGTGTGAATGGAAAAATCACATGTGCCGACATTGACAGAGGTAGTTCCTACCATGACAGTAACCGTAAGTTTTTCGTATGTGTTATTTACATCGGCAAGAGAAAAGGTACCATTATAAGTACCGTCAACACAGTTTTCTTCGGTTAATTCAATGCCCTGTGATAAGAGAAGGGTATTTTTATCGCCGGTTACATATAGTGTAATCGTGTTTGTCTGAGTAATGTCCAAACCTTTTATCGTATAACTGCACTGTCCGGCTGAGCGATCTGTTGTCAAACTTGCAGTATAAGATGGTGTGGTATCTTCTGGTGTTTCAGCGCCGGCATAGTTGCTGACGAGAAGCGGCATAACAAGAACCGCAAGAAAAAGAAGAATGGATTTGGTAATTGTTTTCATAAAAAACCTCCTTATTTTATTAAATACTCCCGGCGGGAATCGAACCCACAACTGCCCCTTAGGAGGGGGCTGTTATATCCATTTAACTACGAGAGCAGATTGCCACAAAACTGTGGCTAATTCGTGTCGGATTTGTAAACACGTTATAAATATTTTTTAAGAGTTTCCACTTTATCAAGTTTCTCCCAAGGCAAATCCAAATCAGAACGTCCAAAGTGACCGTAGGCTGCTGTCTGCTTATAAATCGGACGGCGAAGGTCAAGCATCTGGATAATTCCAGCCGGACGAAGATCAAAATTGTCCTGAATAATATCAACCAGTTTTTCCTCCGGTAATTTGCCGGTGCCAAATGTGTCAATGCGAACAGAGGTCGGTGTCGCTACACCAATGGCATAAGAAATCTGAATCTCTGCCTTGTCACAAAGGCCGGCAGCGACAATGTTCTTTGCCACATAGCGTGCTGCGTAAGCTGCCGAGCGGTCAACTTTTGTCGGATCTTTTCCGGAAAAAGCGCCGCCGCCGTGACGTGCCCATCCACCGTATGTATCGACAATAATTTTGCGTCCGGTAAGACCACTGTCTCCATTTGGACCACCGATAACAAAGCGTCCTGTCGGATTGATGTAAATCTTTGTGTCTTCATCGATCAAATCGGTAGGAAGCACAACATCAATGACATGCTCACGGATGTCCTTCTGAATCTGTTCCCAGGTAATATCTTCACTGTGCTGGGAAGATATTACAACGGCATCCAGACGAAGTGGTTTGCCGTCGGCATCATATTCAACAGTAACCTGTGATTTACCATCCGGACGAAGATACGGCAATGTGCCATCTTTGCGAACTTTGGTTAATTGTCTTGTCAGTTTGTGAGCAAGATAAATCGGATATGGCATATAGTCTTCGGTTTCATTGGTGGCATATCCAAACATCATACCTTGATCACCGGCACCGATTGCATCAATCTCAGAATCGGTAAGTTTTGTCTCCAGTGAGTGGTCAACACCCATAGCGATATCTGCTGACTGTTTATCCATAGCGACTGTCACACCGCAGAGATTTCCATCAAATCCCTTTTCGGAAGAGTCGTATCCGATGTTACAGATCGTTTCACGAACAAGTTTTTGTATATCAACCTGTGCATTGGAGGTAATCTCCCCCATAACAAGAACAAGACCGGTTGTAATGGCTGTTTCACAGGCAACGCGGCTCATCGGATCCTGCTCTAACATAGCATCAAGCACGGAATCTGAAATCTGATCACAAATTTTATCCGGATGACCCTCGGTGACAGATTCAGATGTAAATAGTATTGCACCCATATATATTCTCCTTTGTTTTAATTTCCTGTACTAATATCCTATTCTACTATATGAAATTTCAATCGTCAAGCACTGATGAGTACAAAAACTTGACAAAAAAAACGAAAGAAAATAGAAAAAAGGTATATATTTTGTCAATAGTGTGTTATAATATTGTGGAATCTATGGTCAGGAGATGGTTTTGTGCCAAAGGATGATATTTTTGTCAGGGAAATGCTCGGGAATGTTATGCATGACCTGAAAACGCCGCTGACTGCTGTCAGAGGATATGCGCAAGGAATTCTTGACGGCGTGGCGAATACGCCGGAGCGTTTAAATAAGTATGCGGTTACGATACGCAATAAAGCTGAAGATATGTCTAATTTAGTGGATGATATTTCCTTTTTTTCCAGAATTTATCAACAAGACGATAATTATGATTTTCAGCTTGTGAATGTTTGTGAATACATGAGTGAGTGCATTAGCGGTAGATCTTTGGACTTGGAGACGAGAAAGATTAGTCTTCTCTATCAGTTTCAAGCGAAACCGGATTCTATGTTCCGGATTGATTCGGAACGGCTAAAGAGAGTTATTTACAATATTATAGATAACTCATCAAAGTACATTCATACAGAGATAGGGATTTTGTATGTTCAAGTCAGTGAAACGGATGAAAAGATTATCATCCGAATTTCGGATAATGGTCAGGGGATAGAAAAAAAGGAGCTGTCTAAGATTTTTGAGAGATTTTACCGGACTGACCGCTCCCGGAATTCGACGACAGGTGGAAGTGGTATTGGTCTGTCAGTAGCCAAAAAGATCATAGAGGATCACAATGGGAGTATATGGGCGGACAGTGAAATTGGTGAGGGGACAACGATTTCGCTGGAGCTTCCTAAAAGCTGAATAGTTACATATTATTACGGTATTACAAAATTAAACAAAAGGAGGGATAGTGTGAGAAAGGTACTGATAATAGAGGATGAACTTCCTATTGCAGAACTGGAAAAAGATTATTTAGAGTTGAGTGATTTTGATGTCACGATTGAAACAGATGGCATAGAAGGGGAAAAAAAGGCCATGACCGGTGAGTACGATATTTTGATTCTGGATGTTATGCTTCCCGGTAAGGATGGGTTTGAGATTTGCAGTAATTTTAGGGAAAAATATCTGACACCTGTTATTATGGTGTCGGCCAAAAAAGAAGATGGGGATAAGATTCATGCACTGGGGCTTGGCATAGATGATTATATGACAAAGCCATTTAGCCCGGGTGAACTTGTGGCGCGGGTGAAAGCACATTTAGGGCGATATGATACGCTGCTGGAGCAGGGTGGCCAGAAGAAGAAAGATGATGGAAACCTGATTGTAGTGAAAGATTTGAATATTGATCGAGCTGCCCGCCGGGTTACTGTTCGTGGCGAAGAGAAAATATTTACCAATAAAGAATTTGACTTGTTGTATTTTTTTGCTACGCATCCGAATCGTGTATTTTCAAGAAAGGAATTATTTGAAAAAATCTGGGGATTCACGCAGGGTGACATGGCGACGGTGACGGTTCATATTCGAAAGATTCGGGAGAAAATCGAGTTGGATACATCGAAGCCGGAATATATTGAGACAGTGTACAGTTCCGGCTATCGGTTCAATGCAAAATAATTTGGGGTTATAAGACAGTTCCTTTTTTCACATACTGCTGCGAATAATTTTAAAATTTCAGAAAATAATAATATGGCGGATCATTTATGGTTCGCCATATTACTATTTTCGGGGAGGGAACGGCAATGAATACAAGGTATTTAACATTGTTTTTCACAGCTCTTGCCCTTTTTTTTGTGTTTCGTTTTATGTTGCCGCTCATCCTCCCTTTTGTGCTGGCCTATTTTTTTGCCAAGAGTCTATCGCCGGTCATTCGATTTTTGACCGAAAAATTGTGTTGGCACAGGCGGTTCAGTTCTATTATGCTTGTGTTTCTCACAGTTACCGTTTTGACGGGATTTCTATTTTTTATAGGGAGTACGGTTATTCGTCAGACAATTCTTCTTTTGCAGAAAATTCCTGTATATGGCCAGATGTTAGATCAAAGTTTAAATAGTCTCTGCGGCCGCTGTGACAAAATTATGGAATTTGTGGACGGAACAAGTTACCATTATATGGAAAATCAAATTTCAAAATTATATGCGGACATTGGAAATCATATTTTGCCAAGAATTTCAAATTGCGCTGTTTTAATTTTTCGTCAAATGGCAAAATTGGCAAGTGGAATTTTTATTTTTTTTCTTTCTGCTATGCTGATTTTGCTGGATGATGCGTTTCCGGCGCTGCACAGAAAACTGCGCCCCTTTGTTATTCGGCTGAGAAGTGCAGGGCTCGCTTATATGAAAGCCCAGTGCATTATCATTTTTTTGATTGCAGTTATTTTGAGTGTGGGGCTCTATCTGATGAAAAATGAGTATGCCCTCTTGTTTGGTATTGGAATTGCGGTATTTGATGCATTTCCGATTATGGGAAGCGGAATTATTCTTGTGCCATGGGCAATCGCAAAAGTTTTCTGCGGTGATTTTTATGGGGCGGCAATATTGGCGACACTTTTTGCCATCACAACCTGTGTTCGCGAAATTATTGAGCCCAGAATATTTGGTAAAGAATTGGGAATGAAGCCGCTCTATGTGCTTATTTCAGTATATGTCGGGATAAAATTATTTGGCTTTGGGGGAATTTTACTCGGACCAATTGCATTGACTGTCTTAAAGGTAGTGGACGACCTGACGAAAAAGGCAGCGTCAGGCGCTTAGCGGAAATTCCCTGAAAAGAGTTTATTTATGAATCCACTGGCTCATGCCGGAACCGTGGTTGCCAAACGGGCGCTTGTGAAAGCCAAGTTTTTCGTAAAAAGGCTCTTTGTTCATTGCGGACATGAGATTGACCATGATTGTCTCGTCTCCCTCAACCTGTTCTTTCAGCCAGGCAAGGACATTTTCGATGAGTTTTCGCCCGAGCCCCTGTGACTGATGGGAAGGGCGAACAATGACATCACAGATGAAATAGACGTAGCCGCCATCTCCGACAACGCGAGCCATGCCAATCGGGCGATCTCCCTCCATTGCAACAATGAGATAGAGTGCGTTGGCGAGCGCAACTTTGGCCCGGTTTGGACGAATGGTAATAAAATCAACGCTTGCACGAAGATCATTGTAGTTTTCTATTGTTATTTCATGAGTAAATGTGATATTTGGCAGCATAGTTAACCTTTCAGAATATTTCAGCATCCCGCATTCGTAGTCGCTTCACGACTCCTCATGTGGATGCTGGATTTTTATACAAATTTATTTGTTGTCTCGTCATAATGATAATCGATAGAAGCGAGTGTCTCCCGAAGAGATTCCTCGTCAATTTCGCAGTCAGAGCAGAGCTCCTCCAAAGTTGCAAAGTGATCTCTCAATTTTGTATTCACATAGCTTAACAAAATAATGGGGTCCTGCGGTATATCCAATGTAAAAACACCTCCGTATGTAATAAAGTTACACTTATTTTACATAGAAAGGGGTTTTTTTGTCAACCCTTATTATATAAGGCGGCGAAAAATGCCCGATGGAGGGAATGCAAATGCTTGAGAGCAAAACGGAGTTTTCAAAGGATTTTTATAAAAATAAACAGCGGATTGATGAACTTTTTCATATAGACAAAAGTTTCGATCTGATGTACCGGGTGGTGACAATTGGTGGCAAAATGGCTTGTTTTTACATTATTGATGGCTTCTGTAAAGATGAAGTTATGGAGAAGATATTAGAATTTTTGTATCAGATTCCGGCGGTAGAAATGCCGGATACAGCACATGATTTTATGAAGGAAAAACTGCCCTATGGCGAAATTGATTTGATTTCCACGGAAAATGATTTGGTTCAAAGGGTGCTGTCCGGTGTCCCGGTACTCATGATTGACGGGTATGATGAAATTATGGCAATGGATTTTCGCTCTTATCCGGCGCGAAGTGTGGACGAGCCGGTAAAAGATAAGGTGATGAAGGGCTCGCGTGATGGTTTTGTGGAGACGGTTGTGTATAATACCGCATTGATTCGGCGCCGGATCCGTTCGACAGAGCTGGTGATGGAGATGCACACCGTGGGGAAAAATTCCAGAACCGATGTGGTCATTGCCTACATGAATAACCGGGTGGAGAAAGAAATGCTGCAGGAAATCCGGGAGCGCGTTGACAAAATTCAAGTAGATGCTCTTACTATGAACCACCAGAGTCTGGCAGAAAGTCTTTTTCAGCACAAGTGGTACAATCCTTTTCCTAAATTTAAATTTACAGAGAGACCGGACACGACGGCGGCGAGCATTTTGGAGGGAAGTATTGCGATTCTGGTGGACAACTCCCCGGCTGCCATGATTCTTCCTACCTCTGTATTTGACATTGTGGAAGATGCCGATGATTATTATTTTCCCCCAATTACAGGAACGTATCTGCGGATATCGCGTATGATAATTAATTTTCTCGCTGTTGTGTTGACTCCGCTGTTTCTTCTATTATTAAAGAACCCGGGCTGGATACCGCCCTCGCTGGAATTCATCCAGTTATCAGAGCCGGCTCATGTTCCGGTTTTTCTTCAGATGTTGATTTTGGAATTTGCCATAGACGGATTAAAGCTGGCGTCACTCAACACACCGAATATGCTCAGTGTCCCGCTCAGTGTTGTGGCAGGTATTGTGTTTGGCGACTATACGGTTACTTCCGGCTGGTTTAATGCAGAAATCATGTTGTATATGGCGTTTGTTGCGGTCGCCAACTACTCGCAGGTCAGCATGGAGCTTGGTTATGCGCTGAAATTTATGCGGCTCATCACGATTTGCCTGACAGCGGCGTTTAATCTCTGGGGGTTTATCGGAGGTCTGGCATTTACTGTCTTTTGCATTGTCGCCAACCGTTCTATTGGCGGAAAGAGTTATATTTATCCGGTTATTCCATTTAATCCGCGCCAATTTTTACAGCGATTCTGCCGCGTCAGTCTGCCGAATGCCGAGAAAATCAGAAAGAACTCGTAAACTTTTTGCTGCCGTTTCACAATTCCATCACAATTAGAGAGTGATTTTCGGTTGATTTTCGTTTTTTAATCGTGTATAATGACCGTATTGACAACAAAATCTATAAAGAAAAGAGGTAAATGTAAGATGGCAGCAGTTGATTTGAGTAAATATGGCATTACTGGAACTACAGAAATCGTTTACAACCCTTCCTATGAAACTTTGTTTGAAGAAGAGACAAAAGCCGGTCTTGAGGGCTATGACAAAGGACAGGTGAGTGAACTTGGCGCAGTTAACGTTATGACAGGTGTTTATACAGGTCGTTCCCCTAAGGATAAGTTCATCGTTATGGATGAGAATTCTAAGGACACGGTTTGGTGGACAAGTGATGAGTATAAGAATGACAACCATGTAGCTTCTCAGGAAGCATGGGAAGCTGTTAAGGAGATTGCCAAGAAAGAGCTCTCTGACAAGAAGCTTTATGTTGTAGATGCTTTCTGCGGTGCAAATAAAGATACGAGAATGGCAGTTCGCTTCATTATGGAAGTGGCATGGCAGGCTCATTTCGTAGAGAATATGTTTATTAAGCCAACAGAGGATGAATTGAAAGACTTCGAGCCGGATTTCGTTGTTTACAATGCTTCTAAGGCTAAGGTTGAGAATTATAAAGAGTTAGGTCTCAATTCTGAGACAGCAGTTGTGTTCAATATTACAAGCCGCGAGCAGGTTATCATCAATACATGGTACGGCGGTGAGATGAAGAAGGGTATGTTCTCCATGATGAACTACTATCTGCCTCTTAAGGGTATCGCTTCCATGCACTGCTCCGCAAATACTGACATGGATGGAAAGAACACAGCTATTTTCTTCGGTCTTTCCGGAACAGGTAAGACAACTCTTTCTACAGACCCGAAACGTCTCCTCATCGGTGATGACGAGCACGGCTGGGATGACAACGGTGTGTTCAACTTCGAGGGCGGCTGTTATGCAAAAGTTATTGACCTTGACAAAGATTCTGAGCCGGATATCTACAATGCGATTCGCCGTGACGCACTCCTTGAGAACGTTACTCTCGATGAGAGCGGCAAGATTGATTTCAAAGATAAATCCGTGACAGAGAATACTCGTGTATCTTATCCGATTGATCATATTGAGAATATTGTACAGAAGGTAAATAAGATTTCTGCAGGTCCGGCAGCAAACAACGTAATCTTCCTTTCTGCAGATGCGTTTGGTGTGCTTCCGCCGGTATCGATTCTGACTCCGGAGCAGACAAAGTACTATTTCCTTTCCGGATTTACCGCAAAACTTGCCGGTACAGAGCGCGGAATCACTGAGCCTACTCCTACATTCTCCGCTTGCTTTGGTCAGGCATTCTTAGAGCTTCATCCGACCAAGTATGCAGAAGAGCTCGTTAAGAGAATGGAGAAGAGCGGTGCAAAGGCTTATCTTGTAAATACAGGCTGGAACGGAACTGGAAAACGTATCTCCATCAAGGATACTCGCGGTATTATCGACGCAATCCTGAATGGTGATGTAAATAAGGCTCCGACAAAGACAATTCCTTACTTCAACTTTGAAGTTCCGACAGAGCTTCCGGGCGTTGACACCGGTATTCTGGATCCTCGCGATACATATGCGAACGCTTCCGAGTGGGAAGAGAAGGCAAAGGATCTGGCAGAGCGCTTCATCAAGAACTTTGCTAAGTATGAGGGTAACGAGGCAGGTAAGGCACTTGTTTCTGCAGGTCCTCAGATGTAATTGTGATTGAATATAATATGATGTAAAGTTCCGCCCGGTCAGTGTGAGTGCACTGGTTGGGCGGGATTCGTATTATATATAAAAGCTACGAGAAACAAAGCAGGTTACGAAGTGATTGTGTAGTTATATAGTATATGAGGGAGAAAGTGTGATGGAAGAAGATACGCCTACGCTTTTATCTTTTGATGTTATTGACTTATCAAGGAATATCAGTTTAGATTTGCGTGAGATGATTCAGAAAGAGGGGGTAGTTCTTTATGAAGAAGTTTGATAATTTTGTTTCCAACCTGTCTGTTCTCGAGGTGGCAGATAGTCAGGATTTGACAAGATATCTGGTTGTCCATGCTGGATCAGCGCAATGATATGACTCATATCTATGATGGTGATGCGGCAAAACGGCTGGTGCAAAAGATTTTAGAGAGCTATATTCCGGTGTTTCAGAAAATGAAAAAGAGTGTGCTTGAAATATATGGAGAGCAGTTGGAGAAGATGGCGTGGAATGGGGAAAAATGAAACGAATCAGGACACTCTGGCTGCATCCGGGAGAAATCCAAAGAAGATAACTGATTTGCAGTGGCATATCCTGGCGACGGCTTATGTGCATCTGATATTTGAAATTGTAAGGCATGACATGGCAAAAGAAGAGGCTATGCAGCACATGAGATTTGTAAGCACTCTGTTATACCCCGGCTGGAAGGAAATCTTCGGGCTGGGAATGATCCTTTTGCTTTTGATCATTCAGGACGCTGTAGCATGGCATGTGATTCCGATCATAGTAATAGCAGTCATGGCAGAGGCAGTACGAGCGAACTTTAAGTACAACTGGATGGGACATGTGATTTATGTTGTAAAAGATCTGGATTCTGTTGGAATAAATGGAACCTATATGAAGAATCTCAGGAGAGTGGATACAAAGGGCAGGGATTTGAGATATAAGTGCTTACCCATGACTACAACATGCCGTTTCTGATGAGTTATTTTAACATCGATCCGAAGCCTGAGAATTTTGTGCATGGGAATGGGATAAAAGGCATCTCAAAGGTAATCTACAGAACCAAAAAATATAATCTATTTCTAAAATTTTTTTCTGTAAAACATGATACTTTTTACTCCTTACTCATGCAGGAGACAAAATATCATGTTTTGTTAACAATATATTGACATCTATTTCTGGTCATAGTATACTATGGATTGTGTTTTTTTGCTGATAAATCAGGTACATTGGAGGCTTCATTTGACATACAGTTATAATCGTTTGTGGAAACTTTTGATAGACAGGAAAATGACAAAAACCGAGATGCGTATAGCTGCGGGGATCAGCACAAATATTCTTGCGAAAATGGGTAAGGATGAGCCTGTGGCAATGGAAAGTTTAGCAAAAGTGTGCGTCGCTCTTGGCTGTACATTGGACGACATAGTGGAAATAAGCGGTGACAATCCGTAAAAGACAGATGTTACGAGGAGAATATGGAATGAATGAGATTCTTGATTCTGGGGATCATGTGATCTCTGCTGCGGTAGTTGAGATTGGAGAGATTCTTGAACAGTCGCGAAAGGCTGTTGCGGTTCAGGTGAATCAGGCACTTGTGGCTGCTTATTGGAAGATAGGCGAGATTATCGTCAGATATGAACAGAATGAACAGCTCAGGGCGGTATATGGCGAAAAGACCCTGAAAACGCTTTCAAAGGCTCTTACAAATGAGTTTGGGAGGGGCTTTTCCCAGTCGAATGTATATAACATGAGGCAGTTATATATCTGCTATCCAAAATTCCAGACAGTGTCTGGAAAATTGTCATGGTCTCATTATTGCGAACTTCTGTCCATCTCAGACGATGACAGAAGGATGTTTTATGAGAAGGAATGTATCAATTCATCATGGTCAGTACGGGAGTTAAAACGGCAGATAGACAGTTCACTTTTTGAACGTCTGCTGCTATCAAAGGGTGATGCAAATAAAGAGACTGTTCTGGAAATGGCATCAAGAGGTGTTGATTACACCAAGCCGGAAGTTATGATCAAGGATCCGTATGTTTTTGAGTTTCTCGGAATTCCGGAAGACAAGCCGATGCTGGAAAACGATTTAGAAAAAGCCCTAGTACGCAGCATTGAAGATTTTATGCTTGAACTTGGGACTGGATTTATGTTCGTTGGTACACAGCAACGGGTGACGATTAACAATACGCACTATTACGTGGATATGGTTTTTTATAACAAGCTGTTTCATGCGTATTTGCTTATAGAATTGAAATCAAAGAAGATGACCCCTGAAGCCGCCGGACAGATCAATATGTACCTGAACTATTATGCGGCAGAAGTGAATGAACCAGGCGATAATCCGCCTGTAGGGCTTATATTGTGTACGGATAAGGATGACCTGGCAGTGGAGTATGCGCTTGGCGGGTTGTCAAACCAAATATTCGCATCCACCTATGTGCTCCACATGCCGGATAAAGAGCAGCTGATAGCACAAGTGGAAGCGGTACTTGATGACTGGCATGTAAATGAAAGCAGGGTATGAGAAGATACTTGAATGAGCGATGAAAAATGCAGAAATGCTATAAAATGCAAAGGGCTATCTCTTTATCATGTATGCTAATACGTGTTGACGAACAGGTAAATTCAATTCATTATTGATAATTAAGAGGTGGTGAGCTTTTTATGGTTCGAGGTAGAAGATGGATAATTTGATGCAATACCAATTAGATTTCATGTTGATACTGATAGGGATTTTCAGTAGTTTGTTGTTTTATCTTTTTTTTACAAAGGCGATACCCGGCGGGCTTCATCGTTCTTTAATTTTGATGGCGTCGTGTTCTCTTTTATTACTCATAGCGGATAGAGAGTCATACATATTCAGAGGGAACACGAGTGTATTAGGGTTTTGGATGGTAAGAATAAGCAACTTTCTCGTCTTTTTTATGTCTCTTTTACTTATTTATTCCTTTAACTCTTTTCTCGTCAATTTATATAAAGATAAAAAGAAAGAAATGCCAATGGGATTAAAGATTTCGAAGATTGTCATTCTGCTTGGAATTTTCCTGTTGATTATATCTCAGTTTACGGGATTATATTACACATTTGACAGTCAGAACAGATATCAGAGATCTGATAAATTCTTTTTTATTTGCTATATAGTTCCGCTGGGAGCACTTGTTATACAATTGTTTGTTATTATAAAAAACCGAAAACTGATAAGCAGAAGATTGGAAATAGTTCTCCTGTTATTTACAATACTTCCGATGGTTGCCTCTGTAGCGCAAGCAAAATTGTATGGTTTATCTCTTACAAATATTTCAATTGCATGGATGACAGTGATGCTCTATCTGTTCGCATTGTTTGAAGTAAATGAAAAGGCGGAGCGAGCCAGAAACTTAGAGATTGAATATTTAGAAAAAGAACAGGAGCAATTGAAGAATTTCTTAAAGCATACAGCACTTTCATTGGCAACTGCTATAGATGCAAAAGATACTTACACTAACGGACACTCTTCAAGGGTGGCAGAGTATTCAAGGATGATAGCAGCCAGACTTGGATATTCAAAATCAAAACAGGACGAAATATATATGATGGGCCTATTGCATGATGTTGGTAAGATAGGTGTGCCGGACGAAGTGATTAATAAAACAACCAAGCTTAGTGATGAAGAATTCGATTTAATCAAGAAACACCCGATAATCGGTTATCAAATACTCAGTAAAATTACAGAGAATCCCAAGCTTGCCATAGGTGCAAGGTGTCATCATGAGCGCTTCGGTGGAGGTGGATATCCTGACGGTATAGCCGGAAACGAAATACCAGAGGAAGCAAGAATTATTGCTGTTGCAGACAGTTATGATGCGATGACTTCCAATCGCAGTTATCGAAAGTATATGCCGCAGGATGCGGTACGCTCAGAAATTGAGAAAAACATTGGTACGCAGTTTGATCCGGATGCTGCCAGATGTATGCTGTCGATCATTGATAAAGATATAAATTATGAGTTGCACGAGTGATATAATGGAAATGAAAGCGGGTTATAGGAATAAGAGCAATGAGCAGCATAAGTAAAAAGGAAGAAATTAACCTTTTTGTGGAGAGAATGGCGAGGATAAGGGTTTAAGTTCTCCGGAGATATGCACATTCGACAGCGCAGAGGATTACAGTAGGAAGATATAGTCAGGTGGTGAATCATCCATCCAATAATGCTGATTCAGCTGTTGCCTCTGATGCATTAAGGCTTAAGGAAATTCGTAATGTTAAGGTCTAATTGACTTAAAATCCTCGTAGGAAGATTTTATGGCAGAGAGCTGTTCGGGGGAGCAATCGGCTTTTCTCTCCATCGGATTGCCTGATCTCATCTGCACAGGAGCGGTTCAGGAGCTTCTCCTGCGGATATGCTGATAGGGGTGAAATGTTTCTTCCACATAGGCATCATCCTCATGACGATTGTAATGGAAGGTAACAAAGTCGCCATTGTATTTATCAATACGTGAGGTAGCAATGACAGGCCGACCGAGATAGCGCCCAATGTATTTGGTGACGATTTTGGCTTCCATTTCATGTGCGGAAGGCATTGCGAAGGCAGGTGTAGTTAAAATGCTTTACATTGCGCCAGAAACCGTCATCACTGTAGCCCCCCTTCAGAGATGAGACAATGAATGTGAGGGTTCCATTTAAGATCTCTGCCGAAGGCACTTTTTTATAGGTGGTGATGTAATGTCGAGGAAACCGAAAAGACCGTGCAGATTATTGGGTCACGCGTGCAAAATCGCGAAATTGAAGACGGGGGGTCATCGTTACTTTATAGAGTTCCGAGGCCTAAAATCTTTACTTTTGACGCCTATTGTGATAAAATAAGTAAAGATTTGAGGGGGGGGTGAGCCAATGATTTCATATGAGGGTCTGGAAAGATCACTTAAAGATAAGGGCATCGGGAAGACTGAGTTGTCAACACAACTTGGCCTATCTACCAGAACCATAGCGAAGATAGGGAAAGGCGAAAAGCTTTCCAAGCGCAGT
>CAMVIN010000004.1 GCA_947167565.1 uncultured Clostridia bacterium
CAGAACCAACTGTTCCCTTATTCTTTCGGCGATTGGAAACATCACGGAATACTTTTTCTCTATCTCTCTGTAGTACTCAAAATTCTTCAGCAGCTTTGCCAGCGCAGGCACTTGCTCTCTGCAGATTTTTCCCGGATAACGCCGGATAATATGCTGTATTATATAAGCTTCCACGATTTTTCGTCCCACGGGATCTGTGAGTTGCTTCGCATCTCTCAAATCGTAATAGATATCCTCTAATTCATAGGTGGCCATCTCATCCATCCTCTGAGACAGCGACGGATATCTAAGCGGATCATTACTCACCGTTGTAACATAGATACTGCCACTGCATTTCCATGCATTCTCCTTTACTTTTGGCAGATATCCGGCAAGAAAAGCTAAATCCGAAAAAAATTCTGTTTTTTCAGAAAACACAGCAACATTTTTCTTGCAGCTGTCCGCTCGAAAAAGGCAGTGTGCAACAGAAGGAAAATCAATAAATGCTTTTGTCAGTTCTTCCTCTGTCATCCGTTTATCTTCATTGCATTCTCTTCGTGTCCGATTGGAGACATTTGAAAAATTTCTCTTGCTGACATAGGACTCAATCACTGTCCCCGTCACAAGTTCAGCATGTTTCTCCTCCGCGAGTTTTAATATGCCTGCAAGACACCCCTCCATCAAATAATCATCCGCATCCATGAAATAAATATATTCCCCGGTTGCCTCTCTCATACCTGCGTTGCGAGCATTTGCCGGACCCTTAGATTTCTCGTCATTCTCTTCTGTCTCGAATATGCGGACAACCTCACTATGACAGATATGCTCCGGAATTTTTTCCGAAGCATAATCTCTTACAATAACAATCTCATATTCATCAAGATTCTGTTCTCTTATGCTCTTTACACACTCATCCAGTTTGTTAGCATTGTTGTAAAAAGGAATGATAACACTAATCTTCGACATACATTTCTTCTCCGTCTCACTTGATATCATCCGCAAATACGACATCGACAACTTTCTTGGTGGAATCCCCATGTTCCCAACCACAGTATTTGTCATAGAACTTGTCATACTTATCCTTGTATTCTTCTGTTATCTCATCAATTCTCTGAACTGCATCTACAATCTCTGCCGTGTTAAACAACATCGGTCCCGGAACTTCTTCTTCCATATCAAGATAAAAGCCTCTGAGTACCCCTCTGTATTTCTCCAAATCATATGTGAAGAACAACATCGGCCGTTTGAGATTTGCATAATCGAAAAATACGGATGAATAATCGGTAATGAGAATATCGGCAATCAGATACAGACGTGCTATATCATCAAAATTACCGCCGCTGCCATTACAAGCAAATCTACAATAAAATAATGTGTTCTCAGTACTACTACATATTCATCGCCCAGTTTTTCACGAAGCATGTCCAAATCAAGCTGCAGAGTAAATTTGTATTGTCCGGAATCAAAATATTCATCATCTCGCCATGTCGGAGCATATAAAATAACTTTTTTGCCATCCGGAATACCAAGTTCAGCCTTAATCTCGGCCATCATGCGCTTTGTCTCTTCTTCACTTCTATGAAGAATATCATTTCTCGGATATCCTGTTTCCAACATTGTATTATCAAACATAAAACAACGCGCAAATATTTCAGAGCAGAACTTATTCGGCGCAATCAGATAATCCCATGATCTGGACTGCAAATAGACATCTCTCTTATAGAGCGGAGTCGCTGACATTACCTCGTTCTGGTCAAACACCAATCGCTTCAATGGTGTTCCATGCCATGTCTCCAAAAAAACAGTTCCTTCGCGCTTGATAAAGTATTTCGGCTGTCTTCCATTGAACACAAAATATTTTGCTCTTCCCATATAATAAAAATATTTGAGTGAAAATCTTTTAACCTGTTTTGCCGGATAAGGCAAATCAAACTTTGCATGTTTTCCCCGGATCCAGATACAATTAAATTTCCCCGGATATTTTTCGCATAGATACTCATAAACATATTTCGGACTGTCCGAATAGTTTCTTCCCAGAAAGCTCTCAAATACTACCGTATGATTCATGAGTTCCATCTTAGAAAACCACTTTCTGTACAAATATTTTTTCATGGCTGACTTGCTCCGCATCAGTCGGAAAAATGTCTGTCTGGCACTGTGTCTTCTTACCTTTCCAGCAATCTGTTCCGAAGTATGATTGGCAGAATACTTCATCAAACTCTGCGAGTAAAGCATGGATTTTTTCTTGGCAGCCTTCTGAATCAGCGGCAGACACTTATCTGCCATCTCACGCACCTCCGGAATTTCCTCCGGCTCGCCATGTAAATAAAACGGTGCAATCTTTATCACATAATATTTAATGAATTTTCCATCAATATAGAGTTCCGCACGCTCATCTTTACCTTTGATATACTCCTTCATCAAAAGATACGCACGCATTACCTCTAACATTTTGTTTTTCGTATCGCTAATCTGACTCAGCGATGGAAGATTAATCGGATCATTGTGTTTTCTCTTAATATAGAGAACCATTCGAATCTGAATTACATTTTCTGTCCCGCACATAACCTTAGTAAGATAAACCAAGTCAGAAAAATATGTGAAGGATTCATCAAAATAATAATTGTTTTTTATAATATAATCTCTTTTGTACAGAACGCCAAGAGCCGTCATTCCTGTGATGGCATAGTTGCTTTTTACCATTTTGTAAAAAACTTTTATCCACTCAGAATCGTTCTCCCGAACTTCCGGAAGATCTCTCACATAGGCATCATTTTCATTTTTTTCCTCTTCTTCTTCGACATCAAAACTGGTATTGACTTCACTCTCATTCAGATTATTTTCAACCATGTATTGATCCAGTTTCTTTTTGCGGTCATCATAATAAGCATCTCTTCCAAACCATGTCTTTCTCTTCCTGGCAAATACAATATCCTGACCTTCTGACCTTGCAATAAAGTCTTCAATCGCATCTCTTGTGAGATAGTCATCGCAATCCAAAAACAGGATATATTCTCCATCACTCTGACGAATTCCCTCATTTCGGGCTGCTGCCACCCCGGTACCTTTCGTCAGTTCCACAACCTTATATGAGAAGGAAACCTTCCTATTGCTGATTGCTTCCACATCTTCTTTTTTACTGTTGTCACACACAACAATCACATTAAAATCCTTTGATGTCTGCTCCTCCAGGCTGGCAAAACAGTCTTCCATAAAATCAATTTCGTTACGAAATGGAACTATGATACTTACTTTCACTTTACAATTCCTCCACTATATCTAATAATAGTTATGATATGATTTTCAGCCTTTGACTACAATATTAATAATTCTTCCCGGCACGTAAATCTCTTTTATGATCTGCTTGCCCTCAATTTTATCACCCAATGCCTCTTTGCCGGCCGCGAGCGCATCCTCTTTCGTTGCATCTAAAGCAATCGCCACAGTTGCACGGAGTTTACCATTGACCTGAACACCGATTTCCTGAACTTTCTCAATGGTCTTTTCTTCATCAAATTCCGGCCAGGCTGTCTCATACAGTCTGCCACCATAGTTCATCTCGCTCCAGAGTTCCTCCGTAATATGAGGTGCTACCGGATTGAGTAGAACAAGTAAGGTGCGGAATTCCCCTCTTGTCAGAGAACCCTTCTTATAAAAATCATTGATGAGAGCCATCATGGCTGCAATGGCCGTATTATATTTTAATGTCTCAAAATCATTGCTTACTTTCTTAATTGTCTGGTGCATCTTCGTCTCTAAATCAGAGGAATATCCCTCTTCATCCGTCACCATATCACGCAATTTCCACACGCGGTCAAGGAATCGGCGACATCCCTTTACTCCATCCTCAGACCAGGCAGCAGCCGCATCAAAAGCACCGATAAACATCTCATACGTTCTCAGCGTATCTGCCCCATAATCATTCACGATATCATCCGGATTGACCACGTTGCCACGGGATTTACTCATCTTCTCCCCGTTTTCGCCGAGAATCATACCATGAGAAGTACGCTTCTGATATGGCTCTTTTGTCGGTACAACGCCCTGATCATACAGGAATTTATGCCAAAAACGGGAGTACAAAAGGTGAAGCGTCGTATGCTCCATACCACCGTTGTACCAGTCAACCGGCAGCCAGTATTCCATCGCCTCTTTGCCGGCAAGCGCCTCATCATTTAACGGATCAATATATCGGAGGAAATACCAGGAGGAACCTGCCCACTGAGGCATGGTATCCGTCTCCCTCTCCGCCTTGCCGCCACAGCATGGACAGGTCGTCTCTACCCATGAGCGGATATTGGCAATCGGTGACTCTCCATTGTCTGTCGGCATATAATCATCAACTTCCGGAAGTTCCAGCGGAAGTTCTTCCTCCGGAACCGGAACGTAACCACATTTATCACACTTAACAATCGGAATCGGCTCACCCCAGTAACGCTGTCTGGAAAATACCCAGTCACGCAATTTAAAATTCTTCTTTGCCTCACCGACACCTTTTTCCTCTAACCACTCAATCATGGCCTTCTTGGCATCTGCCACGGACTTACCGGTGAGAAAACCGGAATTCACAAGCGTTCCGGTCGCCACATCTGTAAATGCTTCCTCTTCGACGTTGCCGCCCTCAATAACCTCAATAATCGGAAGGCCAAACTTCTTCGCAAACTCCCAGTCACGGGTATCGTGTGCCGGCACTGCCATAATCGCACCAGTTCCATAATTCATCAGTACATAGTCAGATACCCAGATTGGAATCTCTTTGCCATTGACCGGATTGATAGCAGTAAGACCATCAATCTGTACGCCGGTCTTATCTTTTGCCAGCTCGGTTCTCTCAAAATCAGACTTTCTCGCAGCCATCTCGCGATACTCAAGAATAGCATCCCAGTTTGCGATCTCATCTTTGTATTTATCCAGATAAGGATGTTCCGGAGAAACTACCATGTAGGTGACACCGAACAAAGTATCTGCTCTCGTCGTGTAAATTCTCAACTTCTCTTCCTTATCTTTTAACTGAAAATCAACCTCGGCACCATAGGAGCGGCCAATCCAGTTTTTCTGCGAAACCTTGACGCGCTCAATATAATCCAGCCCTTCTAAGTCGTCAATCAGCTTATCCGCATACTTCGTAATCTTCAACATCCACTGGCTCTTAACTTTCCGGACAACTTCACTTCCACAGCGCTCACAAACACCGTTTACAACCTCTTCATTCGCCAGACCGCACTTGCAGGACGTACACCAGTTAATCGGCATCTCCGACTTGTAGGCAAGACCTGCCTTAAACAGTTTGAGGAAAATCCACTGAGTCCACTTGTAATAATTCGGATCTGTTGTGTTGACCTCGCGCTCCCAGTCAAAGGAATAACCAAGCGCCTGAAGCTGCCCCTTGAAACGGGAAACATTTTGCTTTGTCACCTCTTTCGGGTGTACTTTATTTTTAATCGCATAGTTCTCTGTCGGAAGCCCAAACGCATCCCATCCCATCGGATACAGCACATTGTACCCCTGCATTCTTCTCTTGCGCGCCACAATATCTAACGCCGTATACGGACGGGGATGCCCTACATGAAGTCCCTGTCCCGAGGGATACGGGAACTCAACAAGCGCATAATATTTCGGCTTGGAATAATCATCCGTAGCCCGGAACGCTTTTTCCTCTTCCCAGACCTTCTGCCATTTTTTTTCAATTTCCTTTGGATTGTAACTCTGACTCATTGCATTGTCCTCTTTTCTTCATTATTTATATAAAGTTTCATATTTACATGTACGCATTCGTAGTTTATAATAGCAAACAAGAGATATTTTGTCAAGAAATGGGCAATTTTAAAAAAGGAGTGGTGTATTAATGAAAAAGAATCTTACGGCGAAAGCCGGCAAAGTGTTACTGACAGCCCTTATATTTGGCATGACAGCCAGCCTGTTTCCGACAGTTCCTGTCAGCAGCGCCAAAACCAAAAAGGTGACAATTAAAATTAAGGGAAAAAAGAAAGTCACACTGACCGTTGGCAAAACAAAAAAATTAAAGGTCAAAGTGACCGGCGCCAAGGCGAAAAAAGTGAAGTGGAAATCCTCAAAGAAAAAAGTTGTAACTGTAAATAAAAAGGGGAAAATCAAGGCAGTTGCTGCCGGAAAGGCAACGGTGACCGCGCGCATCAAGAAAAAGAAGGTCTCCTTTAAAATAACAGTAAAGGCAGCCAAGAAAGCAGAAACCCAGACGAATACTAAAAAGGACACGATTGAGCAGAAAGAAGTCTCCGTGTTCAGCAGGGATATGTCTAATTTTTCTGTTACTACGTTATCTGCTGCCATGAAAGAGGCGGGCAATACTGCCAATACTCTGATTTCTGCGGACAGTATTGCGACTGCTCTTGCCATGACACAGAACGGTGCTGCCGGAGACACCCTCACTGAAATGTTAAAAGTTCTTGCTCCGGGTCTCAGTTTAGACGAGTACAACACGGCACTCAGCAACTTTAACAAACAGATTTCTTCTTCGGAAACAGTGGATATGCACATTGCGGACAGTATCTGGATTAAAAACGATGACAGCATAAAGATTAGGGACAGCTTTTCCAAGAAAAATGCCTCGCTGTTTGATGCCTACTCTTACCTCGAACCGTTTGACACAACAACAGTGAAAAAAATCAATGAATGGGTGAACAAAAACACAAACCAGATGATACCATCCATTATTGACCAGATACCGACAGACACAGTCATGTATCTGATTAACGCAATTGCTTTTGAGGGAAAATGGGCTGACCAGTTCACGGACTCCCAAGTTGAGAAAAACGCCACATTTACTAACCAGAACGGCAGCAAGAGCAAAGTAAACATGCTCTCCGGTTCTGAAGATTACTACATTGAACTCGGAAAGGGAACCGGATTTGTCAAGCCATACGCCGGAGGAGATTTGGCTTTTGTCGGTATTCTTCCTCCTGCCGGAATGACCAACCAGGACTATCTCGCCTCTTTTACCGGAGAGGAATTTGCCTCGGCCGTAGTAAACAAGAAAGCTGACAAATTCGTCTCCATTCAGTTGCCGGAGTTTTCTTATGACTATAGCATCAATCTGAATAACACGCTCAAAGCCATGGGAATCCAGAAAGCATTTACAGGGAATGCAGATTTTAGTCAAATGGTTGAGAAATCTGCCAATCCGGTAAAAATCGACTCAGTTCTTCACAAGACACACATTGAGCTGGACCAAAACGGAACAAAAGCCGCAGCCGTTACCGCCGTTGAGGCGAGCGCCTCCGCAATGTTGAAAACCGGCGGAACGATAGAGATCTTCCTGAACCGTCCATTCCTCTATGCGATTGTCGATATGGACACGGGAATTCCGATTTTCATGGGAAGTGTCAATCAGTTATAAGAAATCGTTGCAGAATATTTTAACCGGTTTGCGCATAGAATGTCATAACAGAATAACAAAAGGGTATTCGCTATGATATTTGTTCAAAATCTGATTGCCGAATATGGTCTGACCGCCATGTTTTTACTGATATTTCTCGAATATGCGTGTTTTCCGGTTTCCAGTGAAATCGTCCTCCCTTTAGCCGGTGCTGTGGGTGCCGGGCACGGTCTGTCATTTCCATGGCTTGTCCTGCTCAGCGGCGCCTGCGGTCTTGCCGGCACTACTCTGACATATCTTATCGGACGGGCAGGCGGTTCCCCACTTCTTGAAAAAATCATGAAACGCTTTCCTTCTATGGAACGCCCGATTTTGGCCTCATACCGTACCTTCGGCAATCACGGGAATGGGGCTGTTTTTCTGAGCAGAATTCTTCCTCTTTGCCGAACATACATTGGATTTGTGGCAGGGGCCATGAAACAGCCCCTTGCCTCTTATCTGTTATTTTCCTCTCTTGGCATTGTCATCTGGAATGCACTGCTCACCGGTCTGGGCTATTATTTTTATCCGCATCGACAAACTTTTTTTTACTATTTCAATCTTTACAAAAAGTGGGTTCTCATTATTGGTATCCCACTTCTTTTGCTGGCTCTTTTTATCCGGTTTCCTAACAAAAAACAAGGCGCAGAACACCGACAACAATAAGAACACAACCTGCTATTCCATTGAGCTGCCAGAGCCCGCGACATATTTTTTTGCACAAATGAATCCCCACTGACAAAAGTACTACACTGATTGTTCCCGTGAGAACCGGAAAGACATAAACCACCGGCCCGGACGAGTGAATCCCCAGAGCAGCACACATGGAATCTAACGCCAGAGAAATCGCCAGAACAATTCCCTCTGCCGGTTCAATCGAACAAGAGAAATCCTTGTCATAGTTTTTTGTACGTTTTTCGCCGATGGCATTCCACAAAGTCTTTGCGCCAATACCAATGAGAATGCACCCCCCAATCAGTCCAAACCACCAGATGGATACCCACTGCTCTAACTGGTGACCTGCATATGCGGCCAGCGCGGTAAGCGTAATATTCATAACACCAATTAGCACTCTTGTGCTCCAGGGTATTCTCACTCGCTTCACGGCATACGCCATACCGATACTGAGTGAGTCAAGACTGACTGACAATGCCAAAATACAAATCAACCCCATGTCGATACCCTTTCGGACGATACTATACTTACTTTACTCTATGCAAATAAAAAAAACGATGTGAACAAAGAGGTATTCCCTATTTATTTTCAAAGGAGGCATTATTTTATGGAGTGGTATTCAATCAGCACATCCGACCTGATTCGCCGGACAAAAACAACCCCGGAACAGGGGCTTGAAGAAAAAGAGATAACCAGACTCAGAGAGGAATTCGGATACAATGAACTGAGACAGGAAAAAGGTCCCGGCATTGCCTCACGCTTTTTCTCCCAGTTTAAAGATTTTATGATAATCACTCTGCTTACCGCTGCACTTATTTCTTTTCTCGCCTCTTATCTGAAAGGTGAAGCAGATTTTACCGATCCGGTTATTATACTGGCAATTGTATTTATCAATGCGATAATCGGAGTATATCAAGAACAAAAAGCTGAGCACTCCCTCGCCGTTCTCCGCTCCATGCAGACACAAGAGGCAATGGTCATCCGCAACGGCAAAAAACAAGTGATTCCCGCACGCGAACTGGTGCCGGGTGATATTGTCCGCTTGGAAGCCGGGTGTCAGATTCCCGCTGACGGCAGGCTCCTGTCCTGTCAAAATCTCCAAATTGAAGAGTCTTCTCTCACCGGCGAGACCGGCTCAATTAACAAGTCTACCGATGCCATTCATGCCGCTCATGTCTCTCTCGGCGACCGGAACAACTGTGCCTTTTCCGGAACAATGGTCACCTCCGGCCGGGGAACACTCTACGTCACCGCCACCGGCATGAACACAGAAATCGGGAAAATTGCCGGTATGCTGAGTGCAGAAGCAGCACCGGAAACTCCTCTCACACGCCGATTGAATAAGACCGGAAAATTTCTCGGCATTCTCGCACTTGCCATTTGTGTTATCATTTTCTTCCTCGGCATCAAGAACAAACAGCCGATTTTCGACATGTTCATGACCTCGGTGAGTTTAGGTGTCGCTGCCATCCCGGAAAGTCTTCCGGCTCTCGTGACCATTATGCTCTCTCTCGGCGTTGAGCGCATGGCAAGACAAAAGGCAGTTATCCGTCACCTTCCTGCCGTAGAAACACTGGGAAGCGCCTCTGTCATCTGCTCTGACAAAACAGGTACTCTGACAGAGAATAAAATGACTGTCAGAAAACACTGGTGCGAATGTGATTCCTCGTTTCTCGCCAAACTATTTGTTCTCTGCAACAATGAAACCGGACCAATGGAACAGGCACTCATCCGCTTTGCCGGAGAACATCATATTCAATTAGATTCAGAACAAAATATAGCTCCCAGAATATATGAAATCCCTTTTGATTCTGAGAGAAAAAAAATGACAACTCTGCACAACACGCCGGACGGCTTTCTCTCCATCACGAAAGGTGCCGTAGAACTCCTGCTGAACGATTCTACGATGTTCTATGAAAATGGAAAAATAATTCCTCTATCGGGAACAAAGAGAAAAGAAATTTTAGAACACGCTGAACAATATGCCTCAGAAGCACTCCGTGTCCTCGCTGTCGCATTCCGCCGGCTCCCCGGAGCAAAAAAAGATCATACACTGGAAAAACAGCTGGTATTTGTCGGCTTTGCCGGTCTCATGGATCCACCAAGAAAGGAAGCCTTTGCTGCGGTACAAAGCTGTAAGCGTGCCGGCATCCGCCCTGTTATGATTACCGGTGACCATCGACTGACCGCCGCCGCCATCGGAAAAGAACTCGGCATCTGCAAAGATGATTCTCAAGTACTGACCGGCGAAGAACTTGACCGGCTCTCCGATACTATGCTTCAAAAAGAGTTAGATACCATTTGCGTCTTTGCCCGGGTAACACCTGCACACAAAGTCCGTCTCGTCAAACAATATCAGTTAAGAGGACACGTTGTAGCCATGACCGGCGACGGCGTTAATGATGGTCCTGCCCTGAAAACAGCAGACATCGGATGTGCCATGGGAAAATCGGGAACTGATGTAGCAAAAAACGCATCTGACATGATATTGATGGACGATAACTTCTCCACCATTGTAGCCGCCGTCAAAGAGGGACGCAGCATCTTCGACAACATAAAAAAAGCCATCCATTTCCTTTTGTCCTGTAACATCGGGGAAATTATGACTATTTTTGCCGCTATTTTATTCGGCTTTGAAGTGCCGCTTCTTCCTGTCCAACTGCTGTTTATCAATCTTGTGACAGACTCTTTCCCGGCACTTTGTCTGGGCGTTGAACCATCGGATTCTGACATTATGAACCGTCCTCCCATTCCGGCAGGCAAAGGTATGTTCACAGCAGACAGTGTATTTCAAATGATTATAGAGGGATTGTTCATCGGCTCTCTTGCTCTTATTGCCTATATCGCCGGAAATTCTACCATGTGCTTTGCCGTCCTCTCTTTGAGTCAGCTTGTTCACTCCTTCAATATGAGGAGTCATCACTCACTTACAGAAATCGGACTGTCCGGCAACAAAAAACTATTGTTCAGTGTTATTTTCTGCATCATCCTGCAGTGCAGTGTCATTGCCGTTCCAGCACTGCAAAACATCTTCCACACAGAGACCTTGACTGTCATGCAGTGGGGCATGGTTATCACTCTGTCTCTACTTCCAATTCCGTTAGTAGAACTGGAGAAGCACTTTCAGACAGAGGAATAAGTGAACCCTCCCACTACAAAAACTCCATCTTTGTCTCTTCCATATTAAGAGAGAACGGTGCAAAGAGCTGCGGGTAGTCCCCGCAGTTTACCACCGTCCCTTTTTTCGGCTTAACGGAGATGGCATCAAGTATTTCTAAATATAACTTTTTAGTGATATGTGTACGATAGATAATGCATGGTTCACACTCTTGATAAAGGTCAATACTCTTTTGAATAATATAGTCCTCTTTGATGGGGAGTTCATTGAACGGTCCCTCAAAAAGAATTTCTCCCACCTGATTTTTTATCCGCACACTTTTCCACTTCACCGCTTTTCCCCTCGCTTATTATCTCTATTATGATACCTAGTGTACCACAAAAAACTACCCTATAACCGACTCACAACCACATAGACCGCCATTGCTACAAAAAGCATGGCACTGATTAACTTTATCCACGGAATTTTCTCCATGACAAACTCCGATGCGCCAAATACTTTCTTGCCTACATAGACAACTATCATCAGAATAATCAGCGGTACCACAAAGGCAATACTGTATACAGCCAGTAATACACGCGGTAAAATTCCGCTTCCCCTCTGCACCATTATAACAATAGAAGAAAGATAAATCTGACCGGTACATAGGAATTCTCCCATTGCCACGACCATACCAATTCCAAACATAATCAGAACACCATATCTGGCAGCCACAAAATGATTCCCCCACTTCATCATCGTGTGATTAAACTTTTTAAATCTTCCGGGAAGCTGCAATGTCATTCCGCCGTAGTCCTCTTTCCTCGCCTTGAAAAAGTCCATGATATTGAGAACAGCAAAAATAACCGCAAACGCTATCATAAAGACATCCAGCCATCTCGAAAATCCGGCTCTTCCCACCTCGCCGACAACCCGGAACAAAATTGTACCGAGCAGATAAAACATGACAACCTTACCGGCAAGAAATCCTGCCCCGCAGCGGATAAATTGCTCTCTGCTCACAAGCAGAAGGGATAGCAAAAATAAAAACATTGATAATCCACACGGATTGAATCCATTGATAAATCCCGCTCCAAAAGCTGCCCCAATTTCAATCAATGAACCCTTCAACGTTTTTTCCTTCATCTGATAGCCGTCACCGGAAATTGCAGAGCCTGTAAAGGCAGCCGGCTTTTTCTCGACAAGAACCGTGGTAGCAGGTCCCTTGTCATATTCTTTTATTTTATCTTCTAATTTACTCTGAATCTCTGCGCCAATCAAAACTTCATTTCCGATATAGACACTCGGAGTAAAGCCCACCTTCTCATCAGGCAGCTGATAAGACTTGCCGTACTCTTGCAGCAAATCATAATTGGCCGTATCAAATATATCGTATTTCTTTATTTTCAAAGAGGGATATTTCTTTACAAGCCCCTCCATCATTTTCTCGATTTTCTCACAACTGTCACAGGTAGAAGAGAAAAAATACACAATAGGAATCTCATCTGTTGACAGCGTCACTGTTTTCTTTTTCTGATTGACCGCAACAGTCAGGCCAATCGCCTCATACAAATCTACCGGCGCATAAGTCACGCCCTCAATCTTTTCATTTTCTGCTGACAATTCCACCGTCTCATCGCTGTTGCTGAAACTGAGAATTGCCTGATACCAGTTCACATAATAATGTCCCTTTTCATCTACATCATCCGATTTGTTGTAGAGTTCATCCTTTCCGCAGCGAGGACATTCCTCCATCGCATATCCGCTGCTCTCCACGACCTCTTTTACCGGAAGAAGAACCACGGCCTCTCCCTCTTTGTTTTTTTTGAGGCTCTCCATCGCCGTTACCGTCATAGCCTCCCCTGATATTTTATTATCGACTTTGTATTCTACCGCTGTGTAATCCTCTGATGCCGCCCGTCCAAATACACTCTGACAGCCCAAACCAAGTATAAAACAAATCAGAAAAATCCCAATCAGTCTCTTCCTCATAGCCTATCCTCTCATTCTGTAAGGTTTCATAAAGCAAATTGTACCCTCTTAGGTACATACAAGAATCCCCGCATATGACAGATGCCACATGCGAGGAATTCTACTTCTGTCTTATATCATCAATAGGTCGGCCAGCCGTTCTTGAAATAGATATCACTAATCAAGAGAGTCGGTGTACCGTTGTTCTGTGCGTCATATGCATGACGAGCAATTACATAGCCTGCAGAACTATTGCGGTATACATCCTGTCCGCCAGGTCCTACCCAGCGTGAATTGCCGGAATCCAAAACGGTTCCGCCACCACTTGTCAGATTCTTACCATTCTTATCTACATAAGGACCGGTAATGCTCTTAGAACGACCATAAATAATCTTATAGGTACTGTTTACACCGGCACAACATTTGCCAATGGATGCAAACATATAATAATAACCAGAATTCTTGTCATACATAATACATGCGCCCTCAATACCACCGGAACGTGCCGCAATCTTCGTTGCAGAACCGGACGGTTTCATCGTTGCCTGCGCAAGACGCACAACATGAATTCCATCAAACCACGAGCCATAAACCAACCATGGCTTACCGTTCGCATCTACTGCGAGGTTCGGATCGATTGCATTAAAGGAACTCTTACCAGCTTTCGAATATACTACCATTCCGTCATCGCGCCAATCTCCCTTGGAGATACTGGAGCAGGAAACCAATCCAATCGCTGAATTATTCTTTCCGAACTCGGATACACTGTAGTAGCAATAATATCTGCCTCTGTAATACTCAAGGTCAGGTGCCCACACATCATTTGTCGTCATATTTGGTGCGTATTTCTTCCACCATGACAACGGCTGAGAGAAAATCGGCAGACCATCCGTCCATGTCTTACCGTTGTTTGTGGAGTACTTCATGCCGATTCCTGTTCCGGTCGATGCGGACCACCATGTGGAACCGCTCTCACGAATAATCGTCGGATCATGAGTTACTACTCCGCCTGATAAACCCCAATGTGATGCTTCTGTACCTGTTGTGACAACAGTCATTGCCACTGCCAATCCGAGTGCAACAAATTTGCCCACTCGCAATAATTTTTGCTTGAACATTTTTAACCTCCATTCGTTTTGTTCAAATAAGTTTACACAACATTCCCCAATTCCATATCAGACAGTCCGAACAGATGATGCCTGCCGGATTCACGATCAAATAAAAATCCTACACCTCCTTTTTGGCAATTCCGACAAAAAATTTCAAACATTCTCGCTGTCTTTACGCAATTTACGCCTACATCATAACGCCACAGAAAAATGTTGTCAATAACTTTTATGAATTTTTAACATTATTTTGACAGATTTGTTGAAATTGCACAAAAGCAATATTATATTTTCTCTATTTTCATTTTGACTATTTTGTTATATAATAAGAATAGAAATAAAGTTCTTGAAGAGGGGGGATTTTTATGACACCGCAGGAGTTATTCACAAAATCACTTATGACCTATGATCGTTCAGATGGTTCCCATGATTTGTTTTATTACAATCTTCCATATATAAGAAATTATGATTTGTGTAACTGGAAACCTCACGGTCTGTACAGTGGTAACATTGTTAAATTTTATCAGTATAATCTGGACAAACCGGTAATACTCTTTACTGACACAGAAGAGGAGACTCCTACAAGTGAGCCAACAGAATTTTCCGGACAAGAGGAACTTTCTGATACAGGTATAGAATCAGCAGAAGATATAGAAGGTTTGACTCCGGATGAGATTGAAAACCTCGAAACTTTTGCTGACGAAGAAAACGCCACCGGCGAATTTCAGTCTTTCACCGACAGCGATCTTGAAAATGTGAATGCTTAATTTTTCCATCCGTTTGTTCGATAAATCCCTGATTTATCAATCAAACGGATGGATTTTTTTATTCATATCGAAGAGCTTCGATTGGATCCATTTTAGCAGCTTTGTTCGCCGGATAGTATCCAAAGAATACACCGATAATCATAGAAAACAACACGGATATTACAATCGCCATTACAGGTGCTGTTGCCGAGTACCCGAGAACTGAAGCGGCTATTGAGCCAAGTATCAGCCCCACAGCGATTCCGAGCAGTCCTCCCACTAAACACAGGACAACCGATTCAATGATGAACTGCAGCCGGATCGAGCTATTCTTTGCTCCGAGTGCTTTTCTTGTTCCAATTTCTCTTGTTCTCTCCGTTATGGACACTAACATGATGTTCATAACACCGATACCGCCTACTAAAAGAGAAATTCCTGCAATAAAAGCGATAGCGATTGACACCGTCTGAATCATGCTGTTCATGGAACTTGTCATAGAACTCATTGTCGTTGTACTAATCTGATAATCCTCATTGGAATGATAGAACTGCAGATTCATATAATCTTCAATATCAGAGGCAAAGTCTGTCACACTGGAAACACTTGAACTCGTCACAATAGTAAACTGTGAATATCCGTCTTCTCCGTGAAAAATTTCCTTGCCTGTCGTAATCGGAATATAGGCACTTGTGGTCACATCCTCCTCCGAATCAGAGGAGAAAGAATCCGAATCCGCCTCATACTCATATACACCGACGATGTAAAAAGTATAGTAAACATCATCGATTGACACATTAATTTTCTGTCCCAGTGCAGCCGAAGTGTCCCCGTCAAAAACATTCTCAATCACTTTATCTGATACCATAATGACACTTTTATTTCCCTCTACATCTGCGGAAGTAAGGTAACGTCCATCCACCAAACAGACATCGTTGGCATCATAGTATCCCTGATTGATTCCCGTCAACGTAATATTCGCAGAATTGCTGTTTCGTTCAACTGTTCCACTTCCCTCAGATTCAGATAGTGAAATGGAATCAATTTGAGAGGAAAACTGTGTCTTAACCTGCTCAATCATCTCATCTGTAATATAGTCTTCTTCCTCCATGGAAATATCCCGGTTTGAGGTTCCAAATTTCATTCCATTGCTGCGCGTCTCCTGCTCCTCTGACTGCTTCTGCACACCGACCGTCACATTATTGGCACCCAATTCAGCAAAAGTATCCGTGATTGAATTTGTCAGAGATGAGCTCACAGTCATAATTGCTATGACAGAACCAATACCGATAATGATGCCCAGCATTGTCAGCAGTGAGCGCATTTTATTACTAAAGAGACCGTTCATTGCCAGTTTTATATTTTCCCATACTAACATGCCAATGCCCCCTTTCTCTCCGCAACTATTTCGCCATCTTTCAGAGTCAGGATTCTCTCTGTCTGCTCCGCCAGTTCCTGGGAGTGCGTAATTAATACGATAGTCTTTCCCTGTTCCTTGTGAAGTTTATGAAAAATGTCCATAATTTTATTTCCCGTCTGGGAATCCAACGCTCCGGTCGGCTCATCAGCAAGTATAATTGCCGGGTCATTTGCCATCGCTCTCGCAATCGCCACGCGCTGCTTCTGCCCACCGGAAAGTTCATCAGAACGATGTGTCATGCGCTCTCCCATTCCCACCATTGTAAGAAGTTCTTTTGCTCTTTTCGTCCGTTCCTTCTTGGACATCTCCGCATACAACATCGGAAGTTCTACATTAGAGAGTGCTGTAGTTCGGGCAATCAGATTGTACGTCTGAAACACAAATCCAATCTGATGATTGCGAATCTCAGACAATCTCTTGTCTTTGGCTTTACACACATCGACATTTTGCAAATGATAATCACCTTCCGTCGGTCGATCCAATGCACCGATAATATTCATCAGTGTTGATTTTCCCGAACCGGACTCCCCTACGATAGAAACAAATTCTCCCTCTTCTACCGACAGGTCAATTCCGTGAAGAATTTCCAGCTCATTCGGTTTTCCTACATAATATCTCTTGATTATATTTTTTAGTTCAATTATTTTTTCTTTCTTCTCACTCATCTCAGACACCTCCCTGTCAGCACATACCTTGGGTTTCCGTTCCTACGGATTAATGTCCGCCAGGACCACCGCCCATGCCTCCGCTTGGGCCGCCTCCCATTCCGCCTCCATTATTACCGCTATGTCCGCCGGAACCACCACCAAGCAGACCGCTCAGAGAAGAATTACTACCGGAAGAATCGGAGTCTTGAGAAGAACTGGTATCATCTGTTGGAACAACCACCTGAAGCCCCTCACTCAAATCATCGCCACTTACCTCAACATAATAATCGCTCTCCATTCCTTTTGTCACCGCAATTTCCTTATTGGAGTGCGACTCAGAATCAATAACAACAATCACATCGTTTCCGTCAGAGTCTTTTTGGATTGCATCATATGGAACAGCATAAACGTCATCCACTTCATTCAGAATAATACTGCATTTTGCTGTCATACCAACTCTCAGCGCATCATTTTTGTCTTTGATTTTAATTATTACTTCATACCCCGAACTACTTGATGAGCTTCCCGATGACATACCGGATGATCCTGAACTTCCTGAACTTCCTGAACTTCCCGAACTTCCTGAACTGAGTGAACTCCCTGTTGTTACCGCCACATAAGTAATTTCACCCTCTAACTCTGTATCATCTGTTGCATCTGTCAAAATCACAACTCTCTGTCCCTTTTGCACACTGGCAATGTCGTACTCTGTCACAGTAGTACTCACCTGCAAGTCACTGCAATCGCTGATTTCGAACATGTCACCGCCACTATAGGTATCCCCGGCTTCCACACCAACTGCTGTCACAGTACCACTGATCGGGGCAGTCACAGAACAGTTCTCCAATGTTTCCTCCGCTTCGTCAACGGACTTTTGGGCCTCTTTGATGGATTTTTCATTATTTTTCTTTGTTGTTTTCAGAGAAGACTGTGCTTCTTCAATTGCTGATTTATTTTGTGAATTTGTATTTTCCTGTTCTTCCTTTGCCTTTTCATAAGCAGATTTCGCTGTCGAGAGAGCTTCTTTTGCCTTTTCTTTTTCCTGAGATGTCTTTGCTGAAGACACCGCTTTCTTTGCACTCTCATATGCCTTCTTTGCAGAGGCAACTGACTTTGCCTGTTTTGTCTTCTGTTTTGCGTAAGTACTCTTTGCCTCGGTCAATTTTTTCTGAGCCGACTCAAGATTATCACTTGCCTCAGACTGAGCATCCGCAAGATTTTCTTCTGCCTCCGTTAACGTCTCTTTCAAATCAGATTCATCAAAGGTTACCAGTGTATCTCCCTTTTTTACTTCGTCACCCTCAGAAACTTTCACTTTCTTTATTTCGACATTTGATACATCGGCACTCACTGTCTTAGTGGCAGCACTCTCAATCGTTCCTGTGGCACTTACTGACGTTGTCAAATCCATTTTTGTGAGTTCCACTGTGTTTTGTCTTGTCTGCTTCGACTCCTGTTTCTTTGCTCTGGTCATTTTCGGATATATAATAACTCCCGCTGTTCCCAGAGCAGCAACAAGAAGTATCCCTATCACAATTCCTTTATGTTTCTTCATCCATTTCATAAGCGTAACCTCCTTACATCCTGCTTGCGTGTTCGTGTTTACGTTTTTTAGATTACAGGAAAAAAATGACTACTTTTTGAACAGAATGTGAAGAAACGTACACATATGTGTAAATTTTGTGACTACTTTTCCGTAGACAAATAATTCCGCGGGGTTAAATCCCGCGGAATTTATACTCTGTATCTTCTTCTATAATATCCAGCAAAGTCGGGATCAAACTGAGTTCCTTTTCCCTGTATGATTTCCCTTTTTACCTCATCTTGCGATAAAACGTCACGATAAATACGGTCTGAAGTCATAGCATCATAGGCATCTGCTATCGAAACAATCCGAGCCATTTTCGGTATTTCTTCTCCTTTCAGCCCTTCCGGGTAACCGCTTCCGTCATACCACTCATGGTGATACTTTGCACCAATCTGAAGCTCCGGCATCGCCTCGATCTGTTTTAGAATATCGGCCCCGACTTGTGTGTGCTTTTGCATAATCTTTTCTTCCTCATCAGATAAGTCTTTTCGATTGATAATATGATCCGGAATACTGATTACCCCGATATCATGAAGAAGCCCCATATAATATACTTTGTCCGCTTCCTTTTCAGACATTCCGGCACGCCTTGCAATCATAGCTCCGTATTCTGCCACTCTCTTTGAATGATCGTTCGTATACTTATCCTTTGCATCAATTGTCGCAGCCAGCGTCATCATCGTCTGAATCGACAATCTTTCAACTTCCTCCTCACGTTCCTTTACCATATGCGTCTGCCGCTCTACTTCTTCTTCCAAATTGTGCTGAAGATGACGCAAATCAAAAATACGCGAAATACGTCTGAGCAGAATATCCGGTTCTGCCGGCTTTCTGATAAAATCAATTGCTCCCTCCTTAAAAGCCTGTACTTCAATATCCTTTGTATAATCCATACTCATAAAAATAATCGGCTTGTCACGCATCGCATAAATATTTCTTATGCGGTGAATAGCCTCAAACCCATCCATTTCCGGAAGATCCATATCGATAAGAATTAAATTTGGCGTATCCATTTTCGCCTCTTCCATCGCTGCCGAAAAGTCAGTGGCACAAGTCACCCGAAACTGATGAGAAAGCACCTCTTTCATAGGTTCCATTCCGATATAATCCTCATCAATAATAAGAATATGCTTTACGTCTCTGTACTCACTGAGTTTGTTCTCTGTCTGTTGATCTCCGGCTCCTGTCTTTTCTCCAAGAATCAGCCTCAGTTTTTTCAACAGTTCTGTATAATCTTTCATCACATCATCGTGGTATTTCTCTACAAATTCAACATTTCCCTCTTTGGCAGCCATCTCTAATTCCTTGGCATCTGCGGAAAGTTCCGTTGCTCCGATTGAGAGAGACGCACTTTTTAATGCATGAATATGCGTACTGTAATCTGCCCAGTTTTTTTTCTCAAATGTTTCCTGTAACTGTTCGGACAAATTGCTCTTACCTATATATGACACGAGAATATCCCGATACAATTCCACGGTCCCACCGCTGTACATCATACCACTCTCAGTATCCAGAAAATATAATGCCTCCAGCAATTCCTCATCGGACACGGCAGTCTGCACCTCGACTTCCCCCTCACCCTCAGAAGTTCTCTGAATCAAATGCTTTGGCATATACTTCCAAATCATTGCTTCCAAGTCTTCCCCCTTTACAGGCTTAGAAAGATAGTCCTGAAACCCGGCATTCAGATATTCTTCTTTCGCACCAATTACCGCATTAGCTGTCATTGCAATAACAGGAGTTCCCTCATTAATATTGTCCTTCAACGCCCTCACCCGCTGGAGTGTCTCAATACCATCCATTTCCGGCATCATGTGGTCAAGCAAAATGACATCATATTTCTTCTTTTTAATTTTATCCAATCCCTCTTCCCCGCTGGATGCCCGCTCTACGTGAATTTTAGTCCGCTTCAAAAGAGCAGTCACCACATCAAGATTCATAGGCATATCGTCAATGACAAGCAGCCTTGCATCCGGTGCTTCCAGTCGATCTTTTTTCTTCTCTTTCTCTACTTTAGCAACACTTGCCTCATATCTTTCATAAAAATTTCCCATCGGAACTTCAGAGAGTACCTTTTGAGGAATCTCAACCGTAAAAGTTGAGCCTACTCCGTACTCGCTCTCGACCATAATATTTCCTCCCATGAGATCCAATAATTGTTTTGTAATAGATAGCCCAAGTCCCGTTCCCTCTATATGACGATTTTTCTTCTCCTCGATTCTCTCAAATGATTCAAACAATACTTTTCTGTTCTCCTCAGTAATACCGATACCAGTATCACGCACCGAAACTTTAAGAATCATCGTCTCTTTATTTTTTCTCACCCAGTCAACCGAAAGTGTAACCTTTCCTTCTTTCGTATATTTAACGGCATTGGTCAGAAGGTTAAAGATAATCTGCCTGACACGAATCTCATCTCCATAAAGTCGATAGGGAATCTTCGCATCATTTTCAACCTCTAATTTTAGATTCTTATCCCGCGCCCTCATGGATATCATATTATAACTATCTTTGAGAACTTCAAAAAGATTATATTTATCAGGAACAATCTCCATCTTTCCGGATTCGATTTTAGAAAAATCCAGCACATCGTTAATCAGCGCAAGAAGTGTCTGACCGGCACTATTGATATTACGCGCATATTCTGCTATATTTTTCTGTTTATTTTCTCGAAGAATCATTTCATTCATTCCAAGAACGGCATTAATCGGAGTTCGGATTTCATGAGACATACTTGATAAGAAATCGCTCTTTGCATGACTGGCATGACGCAGATTTTCCATTGTACTGCGAAGTTCCTCATCCTGCTGGGATATTTTTTTCTGCTGCCGCACATACACAGAAGTCTGGAATTTAAAAATAATGCCAATGACACAGCTCACGATAACGAGACTCTGAGCAATGTCAAAGGCAATATTATCTCTATTGGTAATTGGAGTGACCAGATGCGGGTAATGCTGCTCCACAAACACGGATCCCGCCATCACAATAGCGTTGATAACATACATGATATAACAACTGCGCCCCTGCAAAATAAGCCATGAAAATATCAGCCCCAGCAACAGCCAGAGCGGCATACCGCTATTCATTCCTCCATTCAGAAAATACATGAGAGGAAAAAGAATTATATTAGCAGAACTGGTAATAACAAGTGCTGCCAATTTTACCTTTTTCTTCGCTACCGAAAGCCACAGAGCAAACATTGCCGCCAAAATAACTCCGATGACAATACTATTCCCATAAATCCCCTGATTCAAGAACAAAAGACTCAAAACCAGCGAAATTGTTCCCAGCACAATCGCAACAGTAAGTATCAGATTAATTAAAATCTGCTGTACCTCCATATCGTCGCCAAATAGCCGCTGTCTCAAACTCTTCTTTTTATTCATCGCCACGCCCCCTCATGTTTTTCTTCTATAACCTTCCCCTGAGCAATTCTTCCAATTGCGGAAAACTCTCCACCTGATTAACCTGTCTTCTGAGTTCGGCAGAATGAGGATATCCCGCTGTGTACCACGCTACATGTGTACGCATTTCACGAATTCCCCGTTTTTCTCCCTTCCATTCAATCTGCATTCTTGCATGACGCAATATCATATCGCACACAACAGAAAAATCCGGTTTCTTCTCCTCTACACCGTTTTCTGCATATGCCTTGATTTGATGGAAAATCCATGGATTCCCCTGCGCTCCGCGACCAATCATTAATCCATCACATCCGGTCTCGTGCATCATGCGCTCCGCATCTTTAGGCGAAAAAATATCACCGTTTCCGATAACAGGAATATGAACCGCCTCTTTCACTGCGCGAATCACATTCCAATCTGCCTGTCCGCTATAATACTCTTCCCTCGTCCTTCCATGCACGGCAACGGCAGCAGCACCGGATTCCTGTGCAGCTCTTGCAAGTTCCACCGCCTGACACTCTCCTTTGTGAAATCCCTTACGAAATTTCACTGTCACCGGTTTTTTAATAGCACGAACTGTCTTCTCAATAATTTTTGCCGCCAGAGGTATATTTTTAAGTAGAGCAGACCCCTCTCCATTATTTACCACTTTCGGTACCGGACATCCCATATTGATATCCAGAATATCGAAGTTTCTGTCTTCGATTCTTTTTGCCATCTCACTGACAATATCAGGATCCGAGCCAAAGAGCTGAAGAGACACCGGACGTTCCATGTCATCAATCTTGAGAAGTTCCTCTGTATTTTTGTTGTTGTACAAAATTCCCTTTGCGCTCACCATCTCAGTGCAAATAAGATCCGCTCCCTGTTCTTTGCACAAGATACGAAATGGCAGGTCTGTCACTCCTGCCATCGGCGCCAAAATAATGTTGCCGTCAAATGAAATATTTCCAATCTTCAATGGTTTCATTTTACTTGCTCACCCATAGTCTTTTCATAAATAATCCGCATCCCCTGAAGAGTTAACTCATCGTTATAAACATCGATTTTCATCGTTCCCTCTGAAATAATCCGTCCCAGTCCTCCGGTTGCCACCACCTTGGCGTCACTGTAACCGGATTCTTTCCTGAACTCATCAATAATATACTCGGTCTGTCCGATTGTTCCATACACCAACCCTGCCTGCATACTGGTAATCGTTGTCTTAGCCAGAATAGATTTTGGTTTGACAATCTCAATCTCAGGCAGCTTAGCAGCATTGCTCCAAAGAGCATTGGCGCTTATTCTGATTCCCGGAACTGTGACACCTGCAATCAGAGAACCATCACCAGTAACTAAATCATAGGTCGTCGCCGTTCCATAATCTATAACAATGACCGGACCGCCATAGAGAAAATACGCTCCCGCCGCATCTGCCACGCGATCGGCCCCCATCTCCATAGGATTCGTTGTGGCAATGCGTATTCCTGATTTTGTTTCCTGCCCCACAACCATCGGCTCACAGTGCAGATATTTTTTTATTCCACTTGTCAATGAATACATAATCTTGGGAACAACAGAACAGATAATAACATTCTTAACATCCTCCGGCTGAACCTTCTGATGAGCAAGTTGTTCCACGATTTGTCCGCCGAACTCATCTGAAGTTCTCGGCAAATTTGTAGTCAGACGAAATTTATGCTTAATCTTCTCTCCATCAAACAATCCCACTGTAAAATTTGTATTTCCTACATCAATTGCAAGTAACATATTTCCCTCCATTTGTGCGCGGTTTCATCCTATAATAATCATGCGGTAATAGTTTTCGAGACTCTCCAGCAATTCCGCATACTCTGTCCGGTATTGTTTGATTTTCAAATGACTTCCGATCTCATCATAAGTCAAATCATTTTCTTTCGCTGTCGTTGACATATACAGCGTTCCATCCTCATCAAACTCCATCGTGAATACACCGCCCACATCTTCTGTCATCGTCACAGCCATAATCTGCAGTTCTTTCTGCACCTGTTCCGGCAGAGATGAAAAGCGGGGATTAAAATAATACTTTTGCTCATAAGCACTGCATGCGCACAAAACCTGTTCCTCATTCATTGTCTCAATCCCTCTCACTCATCGGTACATACGGTTTATGCTTTCCAACCGCTTTGTACGCCGGACGAATAATCTTTCCGGCATTAATTAATTCTTCCAGACGATGTGCGCTCCAACCGGCAATACGCCCTATCGCAAAAAGCGGTGTATACATCTCCAACGGAATACCCAGCATACTGTACACAAGACCGCTGTAAAAATCAATGTTAGCACTGACGCCCTTGTAAATATGTCTCTCATTGGCAATTACTTTTGGTGCCAGTTTTTCTACCAGATTATAGAGCGCAAATTCTTTCTGCATCCCCTTCTCGTCTGCCAACTGCTTGACAAAACGACGAAACGTCTTCGCACGGGGATCAGAAATCGAATAAACAGCATGCCCCATACCATAAATTAATCCCGAGTGATCAAAGGCATTATGATTGAGAAGCGCCACCAAATAGGACTCCACTTCCTCTTCATCCGTCCAGTCCTTTACTTTGCTCTTCATCTCCTCAAACATTTGGGACACCTTGCGATTGGCCCCTCCATGCCTTGGTCCTTTCAGCGATCCCAATGCCGCCGCAATCGCCGCATAAGTATCTGTTCCGGAAGAAGTAACAACATGATTGGTAAAAGTAGAATTGTTACCTCCACCGTGCTCTGCATGAAGCACCAGCGCTATATCTAAAATTTTCGCTTCCAAAGGAGTAAATTTACTATCTGCTCTCAGCATATGTAATATATTTTCGGCCGTTGAATATTCCTCTTTGGGCGGATGCAAAAAGAAACTGGATTCTTCGTGAAAATAACTTGCCGCATGATACCCATACACGGAAAACATCGGAAACAAAGCCACAAGTTGAAGGCACTGTCTGAGTACATTCTCTGTAGAAATATCATCCGCCCTGTCATCATAAGAATACAGTGTCAAAACGCTTCGCCCCAGCGTATTCATGAGATCTGTACTAGGTGCTTTCATAATGATGTCTCTAACAAAACTGGTCGGCAGGCTTTGACGATAATGTGCCAACATATCCTTTAAACGGTCAAGTTCTTCTTGTACCGGAAGTTTACCAAATAAAAGAAGATACACCACCTCTTCATAACCAAATCTTTTTTCTGCCAAAAAACCATTTACAATTTCTTCGATATCGATTCCCTGATAATATAGCTTTCCTTCACAGGGAATCATTTCTCGATCTACCACGGTATAGGAACGAATCTCTGAAATCTCCGTCAAACCCGTCAGTACCCCCTGGCCATTCAAATCACGTAATCCGCGTTTTACCTCATATTTGCTAAATAAAGAAGAGTCAATGGTACTGGTTTCCTCGCACTTTACAGCCATCTTGTGTAACCAGTCATTCTTATATTCCGCATCTAATCTACTGCTCATATTGGCCCCCTTTTCTCTTTTTTTACAATGTCACATACATCACAGCTTTAATCGTATGCATGCGATTCTCTGCCTCCCGAAATACGACATCCTCATATTTCTCAAAGACTTCATCCGTAACTTCCATTTCGGTAAGTCCGTATTTTTTATTAATCTCTCTTCCAATCTCTGTCTTCAGATCATGAAATGCCGGAAGACAATGCATAAACACGGCTGTATCCTTAGCATTCGCCATGACTTTCGCATTAATCTGATAAGGAGACAAGTCCCGAATCCGCTCCTCCCAAACAGCATCCGGCTCTCCCATCGAAACCCACACATCCGTGTAGAGAACATCAGCATCTTTTGTTCCCTCTTCCACATTCTCTGTCAATGTGACACTTCCGCCACTGGCTTTGGCATATTCCTGACATAAAGCGACCAATTCATCATTTGGAAAATATTTTTTTGGTGCACAGGCGGTGAAGTGCATCCCCATCTTGCTACACGCGATCATGAGCGAATTGCCCATATTATAACGGGCATCTCCCATATAAGTAAAGCGAATTCCATCAAGTTTGCCAAACTGCTCCTCGATCGTCAGTAAATCCGCTAACATCTGTGTTGGATGATATTCATTCGTCAAACCATTCCACACCGGCACACCGGCATATTTTGCCAGTTCTTCAACGATTTCCTGCCCATACCCGCGATACTCAATTCCGTCAAACATACGCCCAAGCACTCTTGCCGTATCCGCAATACTCTCTTTTTTACCAATCTGAGAACTCTTCGGGTCAAGATACGTAACTCCCATTCCCAAATCATGTGCTGCAACTTCAAACGAGCAGCGTGTTCTCGTACTCGTCTTTTCAAAGATAAGCGCAATATTCTTACCCTCAAAAGGTTTTTCCACTATCCCCTTGTGCTTTTTTTCCTTCAGTTCCTTTGCCGTATCCAGCATATATCGGATTTCCTCCGGTGTAAAATCCTTTAATGTCAAAAAATGACGTCCCTTTAAATTCATAACTTCTCCTCATTATCCTCATTCTTTATTCTGAATTACTTCGGCTGTTGCCTTAGCCAAACCTGCAATTCCCTGAATTTCTGACGGAATCACTATCTTCGTTGCCTTTCCGTCTGCCGCTCTCTCGAACGCCTCAAGACTCTTCAATGTAAGAACTGCCTGAGTAGGATTCGCCTCATTTAAATAACGAAGCCCTTCTGCTGTCGCCTTCTGCACAGCCTCAATCGCCTGCGCTTTACCTTCTGCCTCACGGATTGTCGCCTCTTTCTTTGCCTCTGCGCGAAGGATAGCAGCTTCTTTCTCTGCCTCAGCCTCCAAAATAGCAGACTCCTTCTTACCTTCAGCCACAAGTACCGTGGATTTCTTCTCACCTTCAGCACGAAGAATTGACTCACGGCGCTCACGTTCTGCCTTCATCTGCTTCTCCATGGAATCCTGAATCTCTCTCGGCGGAATAATATTCTTCAACTCGACACGATTGACCTTGATTCCCCATGGATCTGTTGCAATATCAAGGCTGGAACGCATCTGTGTATTAATCGTCTCACGGGAAGTAAGTGTCTGATCAAGTTCCAAATCACCGATAATATTTCTTAAAGTCGTAGCGGTAAGATTCTCAATCGCCATAATGGGATTCTCAACCCCATAAGTGAAAAGTTTCGGATCTGTAATCTGGAAAAACACCACTGTGTCAATCTGCATCGTTACATTATCCTTAGTGATAACCGGCTGTGGCGGAAAGTCCATAACCTGTTCTTTTAATACAACTTTTCTGGCAACCTTATCAATAATCGGCATTTTAAAATGAATCCCCACAGACCAAGTCGCCTGATACCCACCAAGGCGCTCCAAAATAACAGCGTGTGCCTGCGGCACAATCTTGATGCATGACGCAATCAAACACAACACGATAAAAATAATAACTAAAACTACGAATGCTCCAATTCCTGGCATTTTAATTCCCTCCATTTTGTTTCCCTCCATTGTTTTATTTACTAACAATCAGTTTCACACCGGAAACTTCTTGTATTGTCACTGTTTCATCAACTTCAATCTCTACATCATCCCGGCTGCGTGCTGTCCACTCCACACCACGGAACATGACTTTGCCTTTCTCATTGCGATTGTCAATCTTTTCAATCACAACCGCTTTCTCCCCGATGACCTCTTCAATATTAGTCTTCGTCCGCCCTTTGTTCACAATGCGTACAGCAAAAGGACGCACCAATGCCATAAACACTAAAGAAACTACAGCAAACAAGGCAACTTGCAGCCACAGCGGGCCAGATAATCCTGCCACAATCGCAGCCGCCACAGCACCGAAACTAAACCAGATCGTCGTGAGCCCCAAAGAGAATATCTCGATTACTAACATAACTGCTATCACAATCAGCCAAATTAACAAAAAAGTATCCATCCCACACCCTCCTCTCTGCATGCAGTCTATCTTACAATTATAGCAAAAAAAAAGACACTTGGCAAGTACCTCAAGCGTCTTTACTATTTTGCTCCTTCTCCATGCAAAACGACCGCAACCGTCTTTAATAATATCCTAATATCGAGTCCAAATGACCACTCGGCAATATACTGCCTGTCCAGAGCAACTACCTCTTCAAAATCCTGAATATCACTTCGTCCACTGACCTGCCACATACCGGTCAGCCCCGGTTTCATAGAAAGCCTTCCCCTGTGATGCGGATTATACTTTTCCCACTCATCAACAGTCGGTGGCCGCGTGCCAACCAGACTCATATCCCCTTTTAATATATTTAAAAACTGCGGAAACTCATCCAGTGAATGTTTTCTGATAAAATTACCAATCCCTTTTCCCGGTCCTTTCTCACTACCGATAATCCGGGGATCATTTTCTATCTTGAACATCATGCCATCTTCCACCTCATTTTGCTCAAGCAGTTCTCTTTTTCTCTCCTCCGCATCCATGTACATGCTTCGGAATTTATATATTTTAAACAGCTTACCATTGCGTCCCACCCGCATCTGCGAAAAGAAAACCGGTCCCGGATCCTGTAAATAAATAGCCGGACCAATTGTCAAAAACAAAATCCCGGTACAGATGCAGCCGGCAATCCCTCCCAATATATCCAGCGCACGTTTCGCCAAAGCATCGCGCATACGGAGAATATTCGAACTGACTGTCACAACCGTATAACCGCTCATATTCTGTAAATATTTATTTCTCGCCATCAGATTCAGCCTGTCATCCAGGCGCACATGAGTTACCATGCTCATATCAATCAACACATTAATCAGTTCTGTATAAAAATCATCCTCCTGCGGAACATCAAAAAACACCTCATCAATCCAATCCCGGCAGATGTACTCAACAGCCGTCTGTCGATTTGCAACAACCGGTATTCCCTCAATGTTCTCCGGTAATTCTGCTACATCCTCCATCTTATCTACCAGAATCACACCGGTGAGACTATATTCACCATAGTTTTTTTCCAATATTTTTTTCGCATTTTCTTCGGCCCGGTTCATAGAGGTAATCAGAACCATGCAGTTTTTCCCCTTATTATCAGCCACGCGAATTCGGTGAATATACTTGAGTACGCTTCTCGAAAAAAAAGCCAGTGCCGTATAATAAACCGCATTACTACCCAAAATCACTCGTGAGAAACTTGTCCCCTGCTTAATCGTGAATAGATAGAACACAACAGACAGCATTACCAGCAAAGAAGTTTTTATTGCACTAATAAACTCCCGGTAGTATCCGCGAGCTAATATGCCTTGAAAAGTGCTAAAACTTATTAAAATAAATATTTGAAATAAAACTGAAATAATCGCATAATTGCGATAAAGCAAACTTGAATAAGGATTCACTAACCCATGTCTTATAAAACAAGAAAGAAGGAAAGCCACCTGAAAGCATATAATATCCATAAGAATGAAATCCAAATGTTTCATCCAGCCCTGCAGTCGTCTGCGATACATATGCGGTGACCTCCTTCAAACTATTCTAAGTAATATTAAACTTTAGCCTTCTTAATTTTTCCTTTGAAACCGGCTTTCTTAAGATTCTTCTTAAGTTTCTTCAAGTTTTTCTTAGAAATCTTCTTGTTCACTTTGATTGTGATCTTCTTTGTATTAAGACCTTTGAAAGCACCCTTCTTTACAGTAATAGCGCTCTTTCCTTTGAGAACCAAAGTCTTCAGCTTTGTACCTTTGAATGCATTCTTGTTGATCTTTTTGATTGTGTTAGGAAGTGTAATCTTGGTAGCTTTCTTAGCATTCTTGAATGCATTAGCAGCCACTACAGTAACCTTGTAAGATACACCGTCAACCTTAACCGTTGCAGCTACTGTTACACTCTTCTTTGTTGTCTTCTTAACAGCGTTGAGTGTTGCTGTACCTGATGACGTAGTTGATACTGTACTTCCATTTGTTGCAGTTACTTTCGAAGCATCCTCTGGTTCTGTACTTGTTGTCGGGCTCGCTGTTGCTGCTTTAGCAACATTAACGGTTCCGAATGCAAGAGCTGCAGCCATCGTGCAAACAAGTACCTTTTTCATAGCCTTTACCATTTTGAAATGCTCCCCCTTTCTTAGAATATAATATATTATATTTGAATAACAGCAGTGCCCTGCTGAAACTCACTTATTAAGAGACTCGCCGTAATAGGCTTCTTCTGTCTTTCCATATCCATATCCGTATCCATAACCATACCGGCTGCCATAACCATAATATTTTTTGCGGTAGTAGTACTTACCGCCATACCTTTTCGAATAATAACCGCTCCCGGCCCCCTCAACACGATTCAACACAATCCCGAGAAGCGGGCAATTCGCCCTCTCTAACTGGCGGATGGAGTTCTTTACCATCGTCTTCGATGTCACGCCGCCTCGAACCACCAGGACGGCCCCATCGCACAGATTACCAATCCGCTCACCGTCTGAGACGAGATTAAGCGGCGGCGCATCGATAAGTACATATCGGTATTTCTCACCCATGTACTGAAGCATCTGTTCAAATTTTTCACTTTCCAAAAGAAGTGATGGATTGATAACATTATCTACATTCGGAAGAATATCTCCCCCCTCATATTCGGTATGAAGTATCGCCTCTTCAATATCAAAATCACCTGCCAGATATTGAGAAGTTCCCTGAATCTTTTTGCCATCTTCCCTCTGTATCTCATACTTGTCACTCGTAACCGACTTACGAAGGTCGGCATCAAGCAGAATGGCAGACGTCTCACTCTTTGCCATCTGATGCCATAACTGCATGGCCACAAAACTCTTTCCCTCATTCGGCATCGTGCTAATCACCAAAATCTTTTTCACATCATTGCCGAGGAAACTAATATTGATTCGAAGACGGTTCATCGCCTCCTCCATCGCATAGGGAAGAGTCGGCATATTTCCTAAAATAACTCTATTTCTTTGCTGACCCACGTCTCTGTTTCCTCCTCTTTCTCTTTTCCTTCTCAATCTCTTTTTCTTTCTTGTCAGAAATCTCCTCGATGTCCCCCTCTGGAATAACCGTCAATGGCATAATACCAAACGCCTTCTCCACATCTTCAGCCGACTGCATTGTATCGTCTGTGACATAGAAAAATGTCAATACTGCAATGAGTACAAAGGTAAGTCCCAGCGCACCTATCATGATATTTTTAGAATAGCTTGGAGAACTCTTTCTCTTTGGCACAATTGCCTTTTCTGCAATATGCGGCTCCGGTGTCTCCATGAGTTTAGGAAGTTCAACGGCGGCCTTCTCAGCAAGGGCATTCGCAATTTTTGAAGCTTCTTCCGGATTCGGACTCTCCACCGATATCGTCAGTATCCGGGTATCCTCTACCGTTGCTATCGACACCATACTTAACAACTGTTCATAGGTGTATTTCAACTTTTCATCCGAAATAACATCCTCAAAAATCGGACGAATCTTAATCATCTCTTCGTAGTCACTGGATAATGAAGTACCAAGATTCAAATCTGTCAAATCCACAACAGAGTCGCTCGATGCCGATACCATATACATCTTTGCAGTGGCAGTGTATTTCGGGGTAATCATAAATTTTGTAACAAGTCCCGCAATCAATGCACCAATCACAAACGTAACGATAATAAAGAGCAAACGGCTGCGGAAGTAGAACAGCAATCCTAGCAAATCAATTTCTATTTCGTCATCATTATCCTGAAACTGAACCGTCTCGTTCTGATTTTCTGGTTTCATCTTTCATTTTCTCCTCATAATTTATACAGTCACAATATATGAGAACATTTATTTGTGACATTTTTGTGTCACAATATGTCAAATTATGTCTCATTCTGTCTTTTTTGCAAATTGCACAATTTTGTCATAACCTCAACCAAGGATTCACAGGACGGATAAAATTCCGCATGATCAATGCCATCCCCCAGTGCTTGTCCCACTTTGTTTTCACCTTTTAACACCAACGTTCCCTTACTTTTGCTCGCATTCATGGCCTCTGCCATACGCGACAGTTTTCCTGATGAAATATTCGTCGTCGCTTCTTTTTTGTATTTAGAAAAAACTTTATTAAGAAATGTGGGCTCGCTTTTTACTTTTTGCTTTATTTTCTCCATCAAGCCTTTCATGTACTGCTTTTGTCTCTTCATGCGGGATGTATTCTTCTCATCACCCACACCATAACGGTCGTGAATATAATGATATGCCTGTTCATCCGTCAGCGTAAGAGTAGTCCCCTTTACCATCGCCGAATCAACATCAGAAAAATCTTCTTCCAGCGTAACTTCAACTCCCCCTACTTCCTGATTCAATTTCGGAATATCATCCATATTCATAGCATAATAACCATCAATCGGGATTCCGCCAAGCATCTTAGAAACCGCTGTGACGGTGTTCTCGCAGCTCATCTCTGAATCGCCTCCGTACCAGTGAGCAGTACAGAGCTGAATCTCCGCCGTTGCCTCGCCGCTCCCATCTCTTGAAATCAGATTAACCTCGGTCATCGCATCGCGGTTCAACTGCAAAAAGCCATATTCATTCGCCGTCTTATCTACCACCATCAAAAGAAGAAAATCTGCCATATTCCCTCGATATTCCTCTCCCGTGCCCGACTCATTGCCACTTGCATCAGTTCCTATAATAAGATATGTCTCAAGTTCATCATAATAATCATATTTGTCGCCGTTCAACTTAATTGTTCCAACCGGAGACTTGTCTGCTTCAACTGCCTCTGCCTCCATCTGTTCTGTGTCATCTATCAAAAATTCGTCTGTCATTTTGGCATCCACCCCGCCCTCAAAATGACGAAGAACCAGCCAGAAAGCAGCCATGACGGCAACTACACCAAGAAAAAGAAAGAATAATTTGATTTTTTCCTTTTTATGCATGTCCTCTTAACACCCTTTCACCCAATGTATCAATCTCTTCCAACAATTCCTGCCCCATCTTCTTCCGCAGCACCGCTCTTCCCGATTCTAAGTTCGGCGGGCGGGTCGAAGTATTGTGACAGTCACTTCCCAACAATATTTCATAGCCTTCTTTTATAAATTTAAGGCAAAACCGACACTTCTTCCTATCCAGAAAACTCCCTGCATTCATCTGCGGATACAGCGGCAGGTCAAACATCTTATTCCAGACTTTTTTATCTTTCTGATATCCGTAATATCTCTCAATATGAGCAAGTATCACCGTCAGTCTTCTCTTTTCAATTATATACCGCACTTCCCGGTACATTTCCTCTGTCCACTGGGCAAATGGCAGTTCTATCAGAATCACATTCCCATTGCAAAAACAGAGTTTCGACAGCATCTCAGCTCTACTCATGCCCGGAAAATAATACACCTCCGCGCCAACATCAAAATCAGGCAATTCTCCCTCATACGAATTAGAAAAATCTTGAATTTTTTCAAAACTGTGCCGCCGTTTGCGCAAGTATTCATCCACAACATCATATTCCGCATAAAAATGCGGGGTAAAAATAATCTTGTGAACTCCCTGTCTGACTTCTTCTTGAAGCATTTCTATTGATTGTTCCAAATTCCGGCTGCCATCATCAATCCCCGGCAGAATATGAGAGTGAAAGTCTATCATAATTGTCCCTTTCCTGACTTTGCACACAACATCTATGTCATTCTCCAAACACTACTCTACCTATTGTAAACTCCAATACACTTTTTGTCAACCTGGCCAGAAACTTAAAATTTACCAAATTTTTTTATATTAATTTTATTTTTCAAGAATTTTTATACAATTATTATCTCCATGCCGCAGGGAACACGTACTCATCGCGATTATCCAATACGCCAAACTGATATCCCTCCCGACGCACATAATCAATAATCTGCCCCAGCACTTCCGCTGTCTCGTTCATCTCAGCAGAATCATGCAGCAAGATAATCGGCTGCTTGTATTTTGTCAAATCTTTTTTCACATTGTTTAAAATCACAGAGCCTGCAATATTTCTTCCGACAGAGTCCTCTCCGGACACATTCCAGTCAAAACATTTTACTCCTTTTTCCTTCAATTTCGAGTGAAGAGAATCCACATAATAACTGACATATCGATTATTACTTCCCCACGGAAAACGGTAGAGCTCCGGTTCTTTACCGATTACCTTCCGGATAACAGATGCCGCTTTTTCATAATCTTCAAAAAACATTTTCTCATTTTGATACATTACTTTGGCATCATGACAGTAGGTATGAATCCCAATCGCATTCCCCTGTCGGATTGCTTTTTTTATGGTACTTTCTGTCTCCTTCGTCACCTGTTCTCCAATTAGAAAAAAAGTTGCCACTGCGCACTTCTCCTTTAGTGTTTGCAAAATTTTCTCCGTATTTTCACTCGGTCCGTCATCAAAAGTCAGATATGCAATTTTTTCGGACTCAATTGCCGACGGACTAACAGGATCCTGTCCTTCCAAAATAAGGGCAGTGTCCACTGAACGGACACTGCCCTTTCCTAAATTTACAATTTCAAAACCAACAAGAACCATAAGGGTACATAAACATATACGGTAACTCCATTTTTCCATAATGAATCACCCGCAGCAAAACTCATTATTATCTTATGCGCAGTATTTGTCCATTATATCTGATTTTCTTTTCTGTTCATACACATTTCATCAAGAATGTGAAACAATACAATTTTATAAATCAATACAATGCGAACATCCCTGTCACAATAGCGATTGCGAAAGAACTCAACCACCTTATATAAATAACACAAACTGATAATTCCAACAGTCACCCAGAACACAATAGGGAGCAAATTCAGTCCAACTAACATCAATACGCCAACCACATATCCAAGTGAGATATAAAAAAAGTTCCGACTGATTCGAATGGAGGTCTGAACAGAGCCCAAAAGTTCTTTTAAATCTTCATTCAAACTCTCCGAAGACTGTGACATCAAATCTGCATAGATGTCACAAAAAATGTCCATACTCTCCTGTTTATTCAATTTCTCTGTATACATGGTATAACGTTCATGACCAAATTTGTGCTGAATCAACTTTCCCAATACACTTCTCACTGATTTTCTCCTTATCTGTATCCCATTTCACTTACCCTTATAGTATTCAGCAATATCTTGTTTCGTTATTCCTGCATTTATACAAACTTGTAAATTGTTGTTGAATGAAACTCATCTCCTGCCTTCAATACACAGGACTTAAATTCTGGTATATTCATGGAATTCGGGAAATACTGAGTTTCGAAACACATACCTGTGCGCTTTGTGTATTCGCTTCCTCCCTTTCCCTCTTCCTTCACAATAAAGTTTCCGGAATAGAACTGCATCCCCGGCAAATCTGTATAAATTTCCATCACACGCCCTGTCGTGTCTTCAGAAACTTCAGCTACTTTTTCAAGTTTGCCATCTTCCTTATCAAGAACAAAGTTATGGTCATAGCCACCGGCAACATTGAGCGGTGTATAATCTTTATCAATGTCCTTTCCGATTACTTTCCTGCTCCGGAAATCCATTGGTGTATCTGTGACATCAACAATTGTTCCATTTGGAATCAAGTCATCACTCGTCTCAGTGAAACCATTTGCCTTCAAAACAAGGTTGTGATCCGTAATCGTCCCACCATTATGACCTTTTAAATTAAAGTAGGTATGGTTGGTCGGATTACAAATCGTATCTTTATCCGACTTCATTTTATAGTCAATTTTCAATTCATTCTCCTCTGTCAGCGTATAAGTGACGCTAATGTCAAGAGTTCCCGGATACCCCTGCTCCATATCCGGACTGATGCGGGTAAATGTCACGCTGTCATCTGTTGTCTCTGCCTGATACATAACCTTATGGTATCCCGGAGTACCTCCATGGAGATTATTTTTTCCATCATTTTTCTCCAATTCATAGGTAGTTCCGTTCAATTCAAACTTCGCATCTCCAATTCGGTTTCCATGACGGCCAATGAACGCACCAAAAAAGCAGCCATTCACCTCATATCCTGCCACGTCATCAAAACCCAAAACGATATCCTCTGCCTTTCCTTCCTTGTCCGGCACATACAAATTGGAAATAATTGCACCAAAGTCCAACGCAGACACACTCATCCCTTTGCTGTTGGTAATAGTGTACTTTGTAACCTTTTCCCCTTTCTTTGTTGTCCCAAATGCCTCTGTTGTCATGCTCATAGTTTCCTCCATTCCGCCATTTCATGGCAATATATTTTATCTTAGAACTCTGCACGCTTCTCAGGCGTGCTTCTTTCGATGGATCTCATACATGAGAAGTGCCGCACTGACTGCAGCATTGAGCGACTCCAGTTCCCCCTCCATCGGAATAATTACTTTTTTATCTGCCCGACCGGCCACCGAATCACTAAGTCCATTTGCCTCATTGCCAATAAGCACAGCAACCCGCCCGGAATAATCTTCCTCCGTGTAATCCTTTGTTCCTTTCAGATGAGCAGCATACACTGAATAATCTTCTTTTTTCAGACGTTCTACTTCTGTCGTCATGTCTTCACAGATATAATACGGCACCCGAAAAAGTGCTCCCATTGTCGAGCGGACAACCTTCGGATTAAACAAATCCACACAATCACTGCTCATAATAATCCCCGACATTCCGGCGCCCTCCGCCGTCCGGAGCATCGTCCCCAAGTTTCCGGGATCCTGTATGTTTTCCAGGCATAATACTGCCGCCTGTCCGGATTCCATAAAATCCGACCTTTGATATTCGGGCATTCGCACAAGCGCCAGAATCCCCTGTGGTGACACTGTATCAGACAATTCCCGAAATAAATTTTCTGATAGAAGCTCTGTAGGAACTCCACTTTCTATCACGGCAAATTCATCTTCTGTCACCTTTTCCCTTAACTGCCCTGCCGAATCAGCAGAAATGTACAATTTCGACACAAGATGATGTCTCAAAGCCTCTCCTACCATCTTCCAGCCCTCAACAACAAAACATTTTTCTTTCCGACGGAATCTAGAATTTTTAATTAATTTTTGTAAATATTTTATCTGAACATTACTCTGACTTTCAATCAATACTTTTCCCCTATCTGCTCCATGTTAATAACAATTCCTTCTCACCTGTACTCTCTTCCAGCCTCTCGGACTGCACTTTAAATCCCTCACGCATATAAAATCTGACCGCATGAGTATTTTTCTCATATACCGCTATCGAAAGTTCATCTTCTTCCATTTTCAGATAATCAAGAAGAATTTTACCAATATAATGTTTTCTGGCTTTCTCCAAAGCAAACTGAGCAATAATAAAATTCTGCATAGCTCCGATGAAAGCAAGAATTTCTCCATTTTCTTCCCATACATACACAGTAGCCATCGGTATAATCCGCTTGATTTCACCAAAATTCTTCTGCCAGTATTTTTTAGGCACAAAATCGTGTACCTGTAAATTAGAAATCAGCCAGACCTCCATCACCTCATCAAGGTCTTCCGGTTCAAATCTTCGTATCAAGCCCCTCACTCACTTTCATTTAGTTTTGCTAACTTCGCAGCCTGATCTGCGGCAATCAGCGAGTCAATAACCTCGCTCAAATCCCCGCCAACAATCGCATCTAAACGATGCAGTGTCAGTTTAATCCTGTGGTCTGTAACACGCCCCTGCGGATAATTGTACGTCCGAATCTTCTCCGATCGATCTCCTGTCCCAATCTGACTTCGGCGCTCCTCAGCCTCCGCATCATGTGCCTTCTCCCTCTCCAGCTCATACAGACGCGCCCGAAGCACCTTAAGCGCCTTATCCTTGTTCTTCAACTGTGATTTTTCATCCTGACAGGATATCACAATTCCGGTAGGAATGTGGGTGAGCCGAACCGCTGAATCCGTCGTATTGACACACTGTCCACCATTTCCCGATGCCCTGAACACATCAAATCGACAATCATTCATATCCAATTCCACTTCCACTTCCTCGACTTCCGGCATAATTGCCACCGTCGCCGTAGAAGTATGGATACGTCCTCCTGATTCTGTTGCCGGAATTCTCTGGACACGGTGTACGCCACTCTCATATTTCAGTTTGGAATACGCCCCACTTCCATTAATCATAAATACAATTTCCTTAAATCCTCCAATGCCATTCTCATTGGAGTTCATCGTATCAACCTTCCAATGATTGCTCTCAGCAAACTTGCAATACATACGATATAAATCAGCCGCAAACAACGCCGCCTCATCACCACCGGCACCCGCGCGAATCTCCACTATAACATTCTTATCATCATTTGGATCTTTCGGCAAAAGCAGAATCTTTAATTCATTCTCAATTCCCTCAATACTGCCCTTGCATTCGTTTAGTTCCTCCTTTGCAAGTTCTCTGAGTTCCTCGTCCGTCTCTTCCTCAAGTATAGCAAGACTATCCTCGATTCCTTCCTTCTTCTGCTTATATTCTTTGTATTTATTTACAATCGGTTCTAAATCCGACTGTTCTTTCATCAATTTCTGATACCGCTCCGTGTTGTTCATCACTTCCGGCTCACTGAGTTCTTTCAAAACTTCCTCATAGCGAAATACAATATCTTCTAATTTATCAAACACAATTTCCTCCAATCTGACCACACACAATGCGGTCAAGACCCGCTAAATCCTTCTTAATCTCAACATTTTCAAATCCTGCCCGTTGCATTAAGACAGACACATCTTCTCCCTGATCGTATCCTATTTCAAAAAAAAGCCATCCGCTATCCTTCAAATATTTTCGGCTCTCTTGTATGATACTCCTGTAGAAAACAAGTCCATCTTCTCCACCGTCCAAAGCAGTAACCGGCTCGTGATCCCTCACCTCTGGCATCAGACTCCTCACGACCTCACGTCGAATATATGGCGGATTCGATACTATTATATCATACTTTTGTATTATTTGTTCAAACAGATTACTCTTTTGAAAAAAAATCTTTTGAGCCTGTAGATTCTTTTCCGCATTTCTCTTTGCAACAGCAAGCGCTCCCGCAGATATATCCGTCATTGTCACAGACCGGCATTTCCCAAGCGCTGCCAGACTAATGCCAATGCAGCCCGAACCGGTACATAAATCTAATACATCTTTATCTCCGCACCTGCCAAGAACCTCTTCCACCAGACACTCCGTGTCCTGTCTCGGAATCAGAACATTTTCATCGACATAAAATGAAAGCCCCATAAATTCTGTGCTGTGCATGATGTACTCAAGCGGAACATGAAGACTTCTCTTTACCAACAGGTCGCGATACCTCTCTACAAGCGCAGGGTCAGCCTCTGCATCGTACTGCATATAAAATTCACTTCTATTTAAAGAAAACACATAGGAAAACAGATACCACGCATTCAACTTCGCCTCGGCAATATCCGCCCCGGAAAGTTTTCTCTCCCCTTCTGTCAATACTTCCCTCAGTGTCATGCCTCGTCCTTTTCTTCCTTTTCTTCCGGTGCCTCAAAAAAGCGATCTAACGCACTTAAAATAGAATCCTCGTCTCCCTCGTCCTCATCCAGACTGACAACTTCAATCCCATCGTCTTCTGCATCATCATCCAAATAAACAAATGTCTTCCAGTCAAACACCGCTTCAACAGAAGCAATCGCAACCTCTATCATCTCGTTGTCCGGCTCAATCGTAGTCAGCTTTTGAAGCCACAGCCCTGGCGCACTAATCAAATTGACAAAGGCATTGTCGTGACGTCCCGCAAACCGGATCCACTCATACGCAATCCCTGCAATAACCGGAATCAAAAGAACACGAAACAACATACGAAGCCAAATATTATCCACTACAATAAACATGAAAAGCAGAATACTGAGAAACATAACAATCAGCAAAAAACTCGTCCCGCATCTCTTATGCCTCATAGACTGGCGCTTTACATTCTGAACCGTAAGTTCCTCTCCATTCTCAATACAGTTGATCGACTTATGCTCCGCACCATGATACATAAATACCCGACGGATATCTTTCGTCAGCGAAATCAGTTTTACATAAATAACAAAAAGAATTACGCGAATCAAACCCTCAATGAGTCCACGAAGCTGCGGAGAACGAACAATTCTTCGCAAAGACTCTGTAATCAAAAACGGTGCTACTATAAAAATACCGATAGCAAGAATAATTCCAAGTACCAAAACAAGTCCCATCACTATACTATCATCTTCCTTAGACTTGGACTTAGATTTGGATTTTTCCTCTTCTTCTTCAAAAAAAGAAGCCGAATAATTCAATGTAGACATTCCGAGAGTAAGGCTTTCCACAAAGGAAATCATCCCCCGGATAATTGGTATTCTGGCAAGTATACTTTTCTTCCGAATATCCGAACACGTTCTGTTCGACACCTCAATATCTCCGGCAGGCTTGCGCACAGCAACTGCGCACTTATCACGGTTCTTCATCATCACTCCCTCGATAACTGCCTGCCCGCCAATTCCTGAATATCGCATGTTTCGTCTCCTTCCCAATCTCCTCTACATGGTAGTTTTCATAAAGACAAAAAGGCAGAGCCATGCGACTCTGCCCTAGTTCCCAATCAATTACTTCAAGCCATACTTACGATTGAACTTATCAATCGCACCGCGGGCTGCTATATTCTTCTGCTGTCCTGTGTAGAACGGATGGCATTTGGAGCAGACCTCGACATGGATATCTTCCTTCGTAGAACCTGTCACAAATTCGTTTCCACAGTTGCATACAACCTTTGCCTGATAATATTCCGGATGAATTCCCTCTCTCATTTCTTTCACCTCTCAACTTATATTTTCCTTTGAATATATAAAAGGATAATTCTCTCACTCAAAAACTGCTTGCTCATTATATCATGTATCCACTATCAATGCAAGTGTTTTTTTCCTACAAGTGCATTTTTTTCACAGTTTCTACAAATTCTACATTATTTTTCGTCCGCTTATATAGATTCAAAATCTGTTCTAAGGCAGCATCTGCCTTCATTCCACCAAGTGCGCGACGAATCTTGAGAACCGCAGCTTGTTCCTCTGCATTGAGGAGTAAATCCTCACGACGCGTGCTGGACTTCTGTATATCAATCGCCGGAAAAATTCGCTTTTCAGACAGGCTTCTGTCAAGTACAAGTTCCATATTACCGGTTCCCTTGAATTCCTCAAACACCACATCATCCATTCGACTCCCTGTATCTACAAGAGCAGTAGCAAGAATTGTTAAACTCCCGCCCTCCCTCATATTTCTTGCCGCACCAAAAAACTTCTTTGGCATGTGAAGGGCAGCAGGATCAAGACCGCCGGATAAGGTACGTCCACTCGGCGTCACAGTCAGATTATATGCCCTGGCAAGACGAGTAATGCTGTCTAAAAGAATCATTACATCATCGCCGCCTTCAACCAGCCGCTTTGCCCTCTCAATCACCATTTCGGACACTCTTTTATGATTCTCCGGCAATTCATCAAATGTTGAATAAATCACTTCTACCTGATTACCCTCAATGGACTCTTTAATGTCTGTAACCTCTTCCGGCCGCTCATCAATCAAAAGAATAATCAAGTGCATCTTCGGATAATTCTGCGTCACCGCTCTTGCTACCTGTTTGAGCAAGGTTGTCTTACCGGTCTTTGGCTGAGATACTATCATCCCACGCTGCCCTTTTCCAATCGGCGCAATCAAATCAAGCATTCGCATCGATACCCCCGCCCCCGGCGTCTCCAAATGAATCCTTTCATCCGGGAAAACAGGTGTTAAATCCTCAAATTTCTTCCTTGTATACAGATATGATGGCGACTGACCATTTACCTTCTTCATATAAAGAAGCGCGCTAAATTTTTCGTTTGCTGTTTTTATGCGGAGATTCCCTTCAATAATATCACCTGTGCGGAGTCCGAAGCGATGAATGAACTGCGGTGCCACATACACATCGTTCTCTCCGGGCAAAAAATTATCACAACGAATAAAACCATACTTCTCCGGCATAATCTCGAGAATTCCTTTTTTTGTCTCACCGCTGTCGAGTTCCTTTAACTCTGTCGGATGTACATCCGCAATCTGTCGATCTTTCACAATGGATATCAACCCATCTGACCCATCATGATAGCGAGCTTTTTGCCTTGGATTATAATGATAATTCGGAGCCTGGGCAGGTCGGTCATTTTTCTGTTCCACCACAGGTTCCTTATGTTCATGGTAGCTTTTGTGTTCTTTCTTATTTTCTTTCCCTCTGGATGGCACATTCCCCTTTGGCGCTCTTGCATTTTTCTTTTCCGGAACTTCTGCCTTTTCACTTTTACTCTCGGTTTTGGTAGTTGCTTTTTCTTTCTTCACAACACGTTTCGGCGCACTCTTCTTTGAATCGTTCTTCTCCTCATCCCCCATAATCTCTTGCAACTTCGCAGCCAACTCAGGCTTTCGCAATGCCGTAATTCCTTTGATCCCATTCTCTTTCGCAATCGCTCTCAATTCCGCTAATGTTTTCTTTGTAAAATCCATCTCCTTCTTCCTTTCCTGTCTCCATCTTTCATTGCCAAAATCTTTGCATGTGAAAAAGTCAAACAATCCGACTAAAGATAAAATATGATTCTTGAAAATATATGAATATATCCATTATAACCGAACCCTTAAGAAAAATCAAGAAAAAAGATTACCGTATCAAAAATGAGCAAAAACCGAAAGCGCCCTGACTAAGCAGGACGCCTCCATCGTATAATAGGGTGGGAGTAGTAGTTACTAATGCAACTACCATTTGATACCTTACCATTAAAATGTGACAAAAAAATGGTAATATACCATTTATTTACAGATAATCTTCCATTTCTTTCATTAATTTCTCTTCATTTTCAATCAGTTTTCTCGCCAATTTTACACTTTTCTCCGAAGCTGACGGATATTTACCAATCGCCTCTCCAATTGACTGAATCCCGGTATTGCAGCCATTCATCATGAGTTTTGCCGCCTGTGTCGCATCTTCCTTTAGATTCATCTTCATCTCTGTCGTCAGCCATGACATGGCGCTGACCATAGCTCCGGGGCGCTTTTCTTCTTCTCCGAGTTCATGCAGCATATCTGTTGCTTCCTGCTCCATTTCCCGATGAGACTTTTCATATTTCTGAAGAGCCACCAGAAGTTCATGCCTGATATCAAATTCCTGCACCTGTTCAAATGAGGACACCGCCATATGGCATCCCGTGCTGATTTCCTGCAATAATTCCACCGTATCCCTTTTTTCTTCCATAGAATACCCTCGCTTTCCATAATTCATTTACTACCGAAAGTATTCCACAAAAAAGCGGCGCTTATACGCCGCTTTTAATATTATTGGTAATTATTGAATCATAAAACTGATTTCTGCCTGTGCAGCAAGTTTACCGTCAACGGTCGCCGTCGCTTTTCCGACACCCATTGGTCCCTTGCACTTTATAATTTCTGTCTCCAGCTTAATTCTATCCCCGGGAACCACCTGTTTGCGGAATTTCGCGTTTTTAATCCCGCCAAAAAACGCAAGTTTTCCCTTATTTTCTTCCAGGCTCAAGATTGCAACCGCTCCCACCTGTGCCAGCGCCTCCACAATCAGAACTCCCGGCATAACCGGATATTCCGGAAAATGTCCCTGAAAGAACGGCTCATTTGCCGTCACATTTTTGTAACCAACGGCTTTTACCCCCGGCTCCATCTCTTCAATACAGTCCACAAGAAGAAAAGGGTAACGGTGAGGAATAATTTTTTTTATTTCATTGATATCTAAAAGCATAGCCAACCTCCATACCAACTAATTCTACTCAGCATATTTCTTAAAAATCAACACAGCATTGTGACCGCCAAAGCCAAGAGAGTTACTGAGAGCCACATTTACGTCCATCTCAATTCCTTCTTTCGGACAATCCAAATCGCACTCCGGATCCTGATTAACAAGTCCGATATTTCCATGAACATATCCGTCCTCAATCGACTTCACGCTGGCAATTGCCTCTACACCGCCTGCCGCACCGAGAAGGTGACCGACCATGGACTTCGTAGAGCTGACCTTGCAGTGATATGCCGCATCTCCGAGCGCACGCTTAATTGCCATTGTCTCAAACGCATCATTCATATGCGTGCTGGTTCCATGTGCATTGATGTAATCGATATCCTCCGGCTGTATGCCTGCGTCTTTCATGGCGAACTCAATTGCCTTTGCATCGCCACTTCCGTCTTCAATCGGAGCAGTCAGATGATGGGCATCACTCGTTGCGCCATAACCGACAATCTCTGCATAAATATGCGCACCACGCGCTTTTGCATGCTCCAATTCCTCAAGAACAAGAATTCCGGAGCCCTCGCCCATGACAAATCCTCCGCGGTCAACATCAAATGGTATAGAAGCACGAGCCGGATCCTCGGTCGGATTCAAAGCATTCAGCCCTGTAAAGCCGGCAAGTCCAATCTCGGTAATAGCTCCCTCTGTTCCGCCGGCAAGCATCACATCTGCCTCACCGTACTGAATCGATCGGAATCCCTCACCAATGTTGTGGTTACCGGACGCACACGCCGTCACAATATCAATATTTTTCCCCTTCAGCCCAAACTGAATTGAAATATTTCCCGCTGCAATGTTAGAAATCAACATCGGAATCAAAAGGGGTTGAACACGGTTCGGTCCTTTTTCCAATAATTTTGTATAGTTTCTCTGTACGCACTGAAGACTTCCGATACCACAGCCGACACTGACACCAACCATAAACGGATCCTCTTTAGTCATATCAAGACCGCTGTCATCCAACGCTTCTTTTGCCGCTGCCACTGCATACTGCGAAAAATCTTCCATTCTTCGCGCCGTCTTTTTGTCTACAATAGTAGTTATCTCAAAATCCTTGATTTCTGCCGCCAAGTGAGCCTTGTAATCACTTGTGTCAAATTTGGTTATCGGGCCGATACCAACTTTCCCTTCTTTTACACTCTTCCAAAATTCATCTACACTGTTTCCAATCGGGGTGATTGCCCCCAGACCGGTTACAACTACACGTCTGCTCATATTCTGCTTCCTCCACTATCCTTTTTATTGTTAGCAAATTAAAACTATTAACGTTTCTAATCCACCCGGTCATTTCATACGATGGAAATTTAACAGCAGGTCACACCGCCGTCCACACAAAGGACCTGACCGGTAATATAACCGGCGCGATCCGATGCCAGAAACACAACGGCCTCTGCCACATCCTCTACTTTACCAAAGCCACCGAGAGGTATCATCTTCTGTGCCTCTTCTTTCACATTATCCGGCAGCGCATCGGTCATATCTGTTGCAATAAATCCCGGCGCAATCGCATTCACTGTAATCCCTCTGGAAGCTAATTCTTTGGCCGCTGTCTTTGTCAGTCCAATCACGCCCGCTTTGGAGGCAGAATAGTTGGCCTGTCCCGGATTGCCAATCACACCGGACACCGAAGAAATATTGATAATACGTCCACTTCTCTTCTTCATCATCGGACGTGTCACAAACTTAATTCCGTTAAATGTACCTGCCAGATTGGTCTGGATCACACTGGAAAAATCCTCATCCGACATAGCCATAATCAGTTTATCTCTGGTAATTCCAGCGTTATTGACCAAAATATCAATCTGCCCGTACTCCTTTACTACATTTCCATAAAATTCTTTTGCCTGCTCAAAATTGCTCACATCGCACTGAATCGCCTCTGCCTTACCACCGTTATTCTCTATTTCCGAGACAACTTCTTCTGCGCGCTCTTTTGAGCCATTGTAATTGACAATCACCGTGGCTCCCTCGCGGGCAAGCGCCAGAGCAACGCCTCTTCCAATTCCTCGACCGGCACCGGTCACCACCGCAATCTTATTTTCTAACAGCATTTTAATCCTCCATTCCGTTCAACACAGGACCTTTTTCAGCCCTTCAGTTCAGCGACAACCTTATCAATATCTTCCATTGTCGCCACATTATATGTTGTCAGTTCTTTCCCAATCGCCTTCGCAATCTTCTTGTTGAATCCGGCAAGTGTTCTTCCCGGTCCAATTTCAATAAAAGTATCTACTCCATTCTCTACCATTGTCTCTACCGACTGCTGCCAGCGCACAGAATTGCTCACCTGACGAATGAGCAGAGGTTCAATCTCTGACTGTTCCGTAATATACTGCGCATTTACATTGGCAACATAAGGAATCTGCGGTTTTTCGATTGTCAGTTCATCAAGCACTTCTTTTAACTTATCCCCGGCTCCGGTCAGAAGACTTGAATGGAATGGACCGCTGACATTGAGAAGAACCGCTCTTTTTGCGCCTGCCTCCTTTAATTTGTCCGCTGCCTCCTTAACCTGATTGGTCTCACCGGAAATCACAATCTGTCCCGGACAGTTATAATTGGCAATCTGAACCTGATCCATATCAGCAATGACCTCTTCAATCGCACCGGCTTCCATGCCGAGAATCGCAGCCATGCCTCCCTCTCCTGCCGGAACTTCTTCCTGCATAAAAATACCGCGCTTACGAACAGCCTTTGCTGCGTCAATATAATTCATCGACTTCGCTGCCACCAACGCGCAGTATTCTCCAAGACTGAGTCCTGCCGCCACATCCGGCCGGACACCACGAGCACACAGTTCCTCCATAATAGCCACACTGGTCGTAAGAAGACAGACCTGTGTAAACTCTGTAATATTGATATCATTGTTTTCTTCAAAACATAATGCCTTCAAATCCAAATTCACTGCTTCGCTCGCCTTATCAAATACCTCCTTGGCAAGCGCAGAATGGTCATATACATCTTTGCCCATTCCCACAATCTGGGAACCCTGTCCCGGAAATACAAAAGCAATCTTTCCCATACTATCCTCCAATCTCAAAAACAAGAAACACCAAGACGAGGCACTTGCGAACCCATCTTGGTGTCAACGCTCGACCTGTCTCCAGGCTTATGTGCAATCGGTGATTACTCAACACCTTTTTCTTTCAAGAAATTAATTACATCGCCTACGGTATTGATGCTCTCCAGATCGTCTGTAGGAATCTCAACATCATACTCCTCTTCCAGAGCCATAATCAACTCATAAAGATCAAGAGAATCTGCTCCCAAATCATCTTTGAAAGATGATGCTTCTGTGATGTCACTGGCATCAACGCTCAACTGATCGGCAATAAGTTCCTGCATTTTTTCTAACATATCAATTCTCCTTTTTTTCTATACTAAAATTTAAAATCTTTAAACATTGTAGCGTATCATATATTATTTGTCAAGGCATTTCCTATAAATCAAAAAAATGGACGGCTCACTGCCGTCCACCATTCTTTCAGCTTCGAAAGGGACTTGAACCCTCGACCCCTTCATTACGAGTGAAGTGCTCTACCGACTGAGCTATCGAAGCAATCCTGACACAACTATTGTTGTCCAACACTACTTAATATATAGAAAGTTTAATGAAATGTCAAGATATTTTTTTGTTTCCTTGCAGAAAAATTAATCTCCCGCCTTAAATTTCTGTTTTGCGTAACAGTGTACTTTTTTTCTGTACTGCGCCGGGGTGGAACCATTAAACACCGCCATATACCTCGATGGTCTCTTTGAATTGAAAAACAGCGGGTCATAACATTTTCCGTTAATCATCGCCCAGCAGTGACTATTCATATAACGATTTACCGAATCCTGACAGAGATAAGACTTCTTATATCCAAGTTCTGTAGCAAGGTATACAAATCCCAAAGAAATCCCTCTACAGTCCCCATTCTGCCACCGGAGAATATCAATTCCCAGTTTGGAAGTCCATCCCTTTTTCCCGTCACATACTAAATCCTTATAATTATAATGATGGACAATATACTGAAAACATTTTTGCAGTGCCTCCGGCTGTGTCATACTTTTTTTGATAATTTTTCGCAGAATCATATTGGCATATGTCCTGCACTCCACATCTCTCGCCTGCATGGAATTCATCTTCTTCCCAGACGGAGTATAGGTTTTGTTCTTTTCTCTGTACGCATACACAGAACCATCTAAATGCATATAGTATCTGGCCTTTTTGCAGGTGCAGTCCGACGGACAAATTTTCCCATTCTTAAATAAATAATACTTCTCCTTAATCTGACACAACCCTGTCGCATCACTCAAAAAGCCTTTTTCGTCAAAACTAAAGTCACCTTTTTCTTCATCCTGTGCCAGCATGCCCTCTGAATCCGCATAGAGAATCCTAATTTTGTTTGGCTTATACAAACCGAGATTTTTTACTTTCTTAAAAGGAATGTATCTGCCTCCCAGTTTAAAAAACCACCCTGACTGATATTCGCCCTCTTCATCTACCAGATAGAGCAAATCCTCCTCTTCCATAACCTTGTACTCTGTTTCTTCTGCCTTTTGCTTTTTCTGCTTAGCTTCAGCCGGAGCAACATACCCATTCCCCAGAATTCCCATCACCATCAAAGCAACAAATAAACAGGCAATCCTTCTGAACATATGCTTCTTGTTCGACTCTCTCTCCTTCACAATCTCACTTTCCCCTCTTACGATTCGTATTATGACGATACTTAGAGTGCGAAAAACTACTATATCGCTCTCTTATATACCACCATAACCTGACTTTATTCTACCACATTCGGGGAAATTTGACCAGTAATTTAGAAGCTCCCTTTATACTTTTTTCAACACTCCCTTATCCATCTCATACACCTCATCGCACAGCACATCAATA
>CAMVIN010000005.1 GCA_947167565.1 uncultured Clostridia bacterium
ATGATTTTAGGGTGGATAGATCAAAGTTGATTCCCGAATTTTTAGCTTATAATATTATAGAGGGAAGTGATTTTTGTGGAAGTTAAATTTACTCAGGATAATATAAATTTTTATCTTTATGAATTAGCAAAAGAAATAAAAAAGACTATGGGAAGAAAAGCGGACATTAAATTGATTGTTGAAAGTAAGATAAAGGCAGATCAAGATACATGGTCATCTTATGACCGGATGAATGAGTATATTATTAATAAAGTGAATGAATAATTGTGATACGAGGAGACTACCCATGTTAAAAGGAAAAACGATTGTTCTCGGAGTGACGGGAAGTATAGCGGCTTACAAAATCGCGAATCTCGCCAGCATGCTGACAAAACTACATGCGGATGTTCATGTGCTGATGACGCAGAATGCGACTAATTTTATCAACCCGATTACCTTCGAGACATTGACGAATCACAAGACGCTTGTGGACACATTTGACAGAAATTTCAACTACAATATTGAGCATGTGGCGTTGGGGGAGCGCGCGGACGTTGTTCTGGTTGCGCCGGCCTCTGCCAATGTTGTCGGGAAAATGGCAAATGGAATTGCGGATGATATGTTGACGACAACAGTTCTCGCCTGCAAATGCAAAAAGATTGTTGCGCCGGCGATGAATACAAATATGTATGAAAATGCGATTGTGCAGGACAACCTTGACAAACTGCGCAGATTTGGTATAGAGGTGATTGAGCCGGATTCCGGGCTGCTCGCCTGCAAATCCGTTGGCAAAGGAAAAATGCCGTCGGAGGAGACGTTGCTCTCTTATATATTGAAAGAAGTTCAGTATGAGCATGACATGGTGGGGAAAAAAGTTCTTGTGACAGCAGGCCCGACAAGAGAGGCGATTGATCCGGTGCGTTTTATCACAAATCACTCCAGCGGGAAGATGGGGTATGCCATCGCTACGGTTGCGATGCGGCGAGGAGCCGAGGTTACGCTTGTGACCGGACCGACGAATCTCGAGCCGCCATTGGGAGTCCGGGTGATTCCGATTCAGAGTGCGGGGGATATGTTTGAGGCGGTGAAGGAAAATGCGCCACAACAGGATATTATTATAAAATCTGCTGCAGTGGCGGATTACACGCCTGTCACAGTGAGTGATCAGAAGATTAAGAAAATGGAAGGGGATTCCAGTATTCCATTACAGAGGACGACGGATATTCTGGCCTGGCTTGGACAGAATCGGACGGCGAACCAGTTCATCTGCGGCTTTTCGATGGAGACGGAGAATATGTTGGAGAATTCTAAGGCGAAATTAAAAAAGAAAAAGGTCGATATGATTGTTGCCAACAGCCTTCGGACAGAAGGCGCCGGCTTTGGCACAGATACCAATGTTGTGACGCTGATTACAGAAGATTCCGCAAAAGAACTTCCCATGCTCACAAAAGAAGAGGTGGCTGTGCAGATATTTGATAAAATCCTCAATAAATAAAAGTTTTGGTTTCTGCTTCTCTATAAACGATCAGGCTGGGAAAGAAGTTCTCGGATAAGAGCGATTTCTTCTTTGTACGGAGGGTACGATTTCTTTGTATTCTCCGTATCTTTATAGTAAGGAGTTTCCAATATTTTTGGAATATTTTCAAATCGCACATCGCGGATGAACTGCATCAAGGCATCCGCTCCAATCGAGCCCTTGCCGAAATTCTCATGGCGGTCTTTGTGGGCACCACGCGGGTTTTTGCTATCATTGATGTGAAAGGCGGCAATCTGCGAGAGACCGAGAATCCGGTCAAATTCGTCCAGAACACCCTCGTAATTTGCGACAATATCATAGCCGGCATCGTTTGTATGACAAGTATCAAAGCAGACGCGGAGCTTTTCCGGATAGCGGCAGCCCTCGTAAATGGCGTAGAGTTCTTCGAAGGAACGCCCGAGTTCACTTCCCTTTCCCGCCATTGTTTCAAGTGCGATGGATACCGGCGTGTCTTTCGTCAGAACTTCGTTCAGTCCTTCTATAATTTTATTCAGTCCTGCCTCTTCGCCGGCGTTGACATGAGAGCCGGGATGGAGCACGAGAACTTCAGCACCCATGGCCGCAGTGCGCTCAATCTCCTTGGCAAGAAACTCCACAGCAAGTTCGAAAGTCTCCGGTTTTACCGTGTTTGCAAGATTGATAATGTATGGAGCGTGTACAATAAAATTGTGCATGTGATACTCTTCCATGAGCGCCCGGGCAGCCGGAATATTCAACTCGCTTATTTCCTTGCGTCGCGTGTTCTGAGGTGCGCCGGTGTATACCATAAAGGTATTGGCATCGTAGGAAAGTGCCTCTTTTACAGAGCCAAGCAGCATGTCTTTTCCACTCATTCCTACATGAGAACCGATAATCAGCATTTGATTACCTCCTATTTAATCAAATTGAAGTTCCCGATAAACGGAAGTCTCTTTGGCTCGCCGGAGCAGGCGTTTACAATTCCTAAAATCGTGAAAACAAGGACGCCGATGCCGACAGCTCCGGAGAGAAGATTGGAAATCAATATGACCATTGTAGGTAATTGTCCAAATGTCACAAGGGTGAGTACGGCAGAGAGTACTCTGGTAATCGCAATCAGTATCAGATTTGCAATAAAGAGAACAAGTCCCTGATTCGCATGAAACTTTGCGTACAGAGATTCTTTTGCAGCGAGTAGGGGAACAATAAATAGTATACCTATGTAGGCGAGTATCCCAAAAATCTTGTTGTTGTCTACATCTGATTTGTCAAAAAATATTTGTTCTTCCATTTTAATAACCTCCATTTTGCACTGAGATATCACGAATATCCCATATATAGAATTGAATTCATCTTACAATAGTTTTTTTGTTTTTGCAAGGGAAATTACTTGTATCGAATCAAAAAATGTGATATGATAGAACAAAAGATTGTAGGAGGTATGTATGGAACAACTTATCTCAGATGATGATCTTTTTGATCTGTTAGATGAACTGGATTCTCAGGAGCTGGCGGAGGAGCCGCTCGATGAGGAGATGGAAGCATCTAATCGGCGCTATCAGGAGATTATCAAAAAGTACAAGATGGAATAGGGACTTCTTTTTCAAGGAGTCCCTATTTCCATGCATAAAATGCTAAAAAATCCATATACTGTTAATAGAGTGGGGAAATCATGATTTTGGAACTGTTTGACAAAAGTAACAGGATATGGTATACTGGACACTATATAGTGACAAGATATCGTGGTTTTGACGAAACGGAGGTAAGCAGAATGTTGAGTGCAAATGTAGGCAATGTCCGTCGCGCCGTAGCGAAGCATGTGGGAAGCAGAGTTCAAGTAAGAAGCAATCTGGGACGTCATAAGTACGACGTGACAGAGGGCGTGATTACTCAGACGTATCCATGTATTTTTCTTGTTGAAGTGAAGAACGAGGAAGAAGACATCAGTCAGACATATTCGTATAGTTACACGGATGTGATTACGAAAGATGTGCAATTGAGATTATGTTAGATGACGCATTATATGATGTAGAATATGACATCTCATTGATGATTTGGAGGACGAATCTACAGTTTGTTTAAAAACTTGCTTGGATTCGTTCTTTTTTTGTGTCTCGCTGAATATACTCTATTGTACAAATTTAGACGGGAGGCAACTAAATTGAGACTGATTACGCAGAGAGTTCACATGAATAGATGCAACTGCCGCGACACCAGACAGATCACATTGGATCGGGATTTCAATGTGCCGGACGTGAGACCGGATGCGCTGTCGGTAATGAAAGAGCAGGGAAATGTACAGATTGAAGAGGCGCGTATGGTGGAGGGCAGGGCAAATATAAAAGGGGAATTAGTGTTTCAGATTTTATATGCAGTAGATGGTGAAATGCCGGTCAGTGAGATGCAGGGGAGTATTCCTTTTGAAGAGTCCATTCCCCTGCCATGTGCCGGACGGGACGATGAATTGACGGTTTGCGCCACAATAGAGGACTTGCGAAGTGAATTGATTAATTCGAGGAAAATCGGGCTGAAAGCAGCAATTTGTCTGGAGGTTTCGGCAGATACCGTCTGTGACGGCGAGGGTGCGGTGGACATAGAAGAGGCGGACCATGTGCTCTGTCGCAAGAAAACACTGGATATTTCCCGGCTTGTCTTTACCGGAAAGGATACGCTGCGCGTCCGCGACGAGTGGAAATTGGCGGGAACAAAGGATGCTGTCGGAGAGATTCTATATGCCGATTATAGTCTCGGCGAAATGAACACACGCGTCAACGAAAATGAATTGCAGGTGGACGGTCAGGCGCATGTATTTCTCATTTATCTCAGTGACGGAGAAGAACCGGAGATGAATTTTGAGGAAAATACGATTCCGATTGAGGGGAAAATTGACTGTAGTGGGTGCGATGCCGGTATGGTGGCTCAAGTTACCTCAGAAATTCACAGCCGGGATATTGAGATTAAAGAGGACGAGGACGGAGAGAGCCGCATTCTTGATGTGGAACTTGTTATCGGAATGGGAATCAAGGTATATGGACAGGATCAGTTAGAGTTGTTGACGGACTTCTATTCGACGAAAGAGAAGTGCCAGCCGGTTTTTGAGGATTCCTACTTTGAAAATCTCATTGTTCAAAACAAAAACAGGACTCGGATTAGCGGAAAACTTTCTGCAGACAGTGACAGAGTGCCCCTTCAGATATGGAATGTCAGCGGGGACCTGCGCATTGACAGAAAGATTCCGAAGGACAATGGGATGCAGGTCGAGGGCGCATTAGATGTCAGCGTTCTTTATCTCACAGAAGATGAGCGGATTCCGCTTGTTTCAGTGAAAGGCGCTCTGCCGTTTGAACAATTCATTGAGGCCGACGGAATGACGGAGGACAGCAACGCCTGGGTGAGGGGCTCCTTAGAGCAGATTAGTGGCAGTGTGACCGGAGATAAAGAAATTGAGATTAAGGCGGTAGCGGCAATTGAACTGATTGCTTTTGAAAGAATCGAAGAGCCGATCATAGCTGATTTTACCAGTGAGGAAATTGATTGGAAGGCGCGGAGCCGTGAGCCCGGCATGATTGGTTATGTGGTGCAGGCGGGGGAAGAACTCTGGGATATCGCCAAAAGATTTTTCACGACAGTCGAGTCGCTCATGTCTATGAATGAAATCGAGAGCGGAGATGTTCATGAAGGGGATATTTTACTTATTATGAAAGAAATGTCGCCGGAAGGGTAAAGTCTTCCATGAATTTTCCGATATAATAGATATACTATTAGTGTCTACCGGCACGGAAAAGGAGGATTCATATGGGCGTAAATGGAATTACAAGTGGAATGGCTGCAGATTATGTTGCATCGGCAAAGACAGCTCTGAACACAAAGGCGGACAGCGCAGAGAAATCAAGCGCTTCTGCGAATCAGGGTGTTGTTTATGAGCCATCACAGCAAGCTAAGGAAAGCGACACAAGCAAGACTTCCGACTATTCCGCGGCAATTAAGAAAATGAAACTCGAGCAGGCAAGCAAGAACCAGCAGCTTGAGCAGCTGGTTACACAGATGCTCGGCAAGCAGGCGGGTAAGTTCACCACTCTTGCTGACATGTTCAAGAACATGGAAGTGGATGAGGAGACCAGAGCGCAGGCGGAGAAAGACATCAGCGAGGACGGATACTGGGGTGTAGAGCAGACAAGTGACCGTCTTGTGGATATGGCGAAAGCGCTTAGTGGTGGAGACCCGACAAAGGCAGATGAATTGATGTCTGCGATTCAGAAGGGCTATGATCAGGCGACGAAGGCGTGGGGCGACAAGCTTCCGGACATCTGCCAGAAGACCATTGATGCGGCTAATGACAAATTGACTAAGTGGCGTGATGGACTTGATGTAGCAGCCGTAGAGGCATAAAGGTGATGCTTTGTTGTGACAGAAAAAGGGCGTAGGAGATGTAATAGAAAAGCCACGAGGAAAACTCGTGGCTTTTTCTAACGATAGAGGTCTGTCGTAAACACAAAGCATTTGAACGGAAGTTCCCGGCATTTTTCTTTTGCCGCCTTTGCTTTGTCAAGGTCATCATAAATACCAAAGACGGTCGGACCGCTTCCGCTCATCAGTGAGCCGAGCGCATCATTTTCCATCATGCATTTCTTGATTTTTTCGATTTCCGGGTGAGCCGGAATGGTCACGGTCTCTAAAATATTACCGATGTGGTCACACAAATCTCTGAGATTTTTGTTTTTAATTGCCTGAATCATGCGGTCGATATCCGGATGAGGGGAGTTCTCATCGAGCACAAGGTCTGTGTAAATCTGTCTTGTGGACACGTAGATAGATGGCTTGGCGATCAAAATATAGCAGTCCGGCATCTGGGGAATAGTAGAGAGTTTCTCACCAATGCCCTCGGATAGTGCGGTACCTTTAAGAACACAGTAGGGAATGTCCGCGCCAAGTTTTACCCCGCGTTTCATCAAATCACTCTTGCTGAGGCCCAGACCGTAGAGGTCATTCATGGCGAGCATGCAGGAAGCGGCGTCTGTGCTTCCACCGGCCATGCCGGCGGCTACAGGAATGCGCTTGTCCAGATGAATATCCAGCCCTTCTTCGATTCCGAATTCTTCCCGGAGCATCTTGGCGCTGCGGTATACGAGGTTGTTCTCATCGGTGGGAAGAAAGTGTAAATTTGATGTCAGGTGAATTCCCGGCGTATCTGATTTGGTCAGAGTGAGCCGGTCAAACAGCCGGACGCTCTGCATAATCATTTTTACTTCATGATATCCGTCTTCCCTCCGGCGGAGAACGTCCAGTCCGATATTTATTTTTGCAGGTGCATTAATCCAAATTGAATCCATGTAGGTATCCTCCCGTTTTCTGTCTCCGATTGCTTTGGAGAGCAGTGACTTTGTTATCATCATACCATAAATTTTTCGCTGTGAAAATATTCTTGAATAAATTTTTTTATTTGGTAAAGGATATTAGTAGACAATATGAGAAGTTGCCGAAGGGAGAAATTGAGATGATAGCACATAGATTGAAAATAGTAGGAATTGTACTTACACTTTTTGTGACGGGAGTACTGATGCAGTTTTATGGGGATGCGGAGAAGAAAAATGAGCAGCAGAGGGCGATTGCAAAAGAGGTTATTCGGCTGCATGTCATAGCGAACAGTGACAGCGATGCAGACCAGAACTTAAAAATGAAGGTAAAAGAGACCGTTGTCACATACCTCAGAGGCGCCATGAGCGAGGCGGAAAATGTTGAGCAGGCGAGAGAAATCATTCAGACGCATCTGCGGGAGGTAGAGGAGATTGCCTCAGAAAAAATCAGGGAGGAGGGATACGATTACCGTGTGAGTACAGAACTGGGTGAAAGTTATTTTCCAATAAAAGAGTATGGTGATCTCACATTCCCGGCGGGCAATTATCAGGCTCTTCGGGTTCAGATTGGTGAGAGCGCCGGACATAACTGGTGGTGCGTAATGTATCCGAGTCTTTGCTTTGTGGACTCGACGTATCAGGTGGTGCCGGAGAATTCAAAAGAAAAATTAAAGACAGCTCTGACAGAGGAAGAATATAATTCACTCTTGGAAGGGGGAAAAAATGTCACATATTCCAGTAAAATATGGGAATGGGCAAAGAAAATTGTGCACATTGCACAGTATCAAATGGATACTTTTTGAAAAAAGCCGGAAAAGACAGGTAGACATTGGTTTGCGGGCGTGATAAAATAAAATGGATGTGAAATTGTTAATCGTTTACTCACGATTCATATGTATTAATATAATATTTTCCAGGAGGAGATTTTTCATGAAAAAGCAACTCGCTGTCATATTTGGTGGACAGTCATCGGAACATGATGTTTCCTGTGTGTCAGCTGCCAATATTATAGAAGGAATTGATAAAGAAAAATACGAGATACATAAAATAGGGATTACCAAAGAAGGAAACTGGCTCTATGTGGAGGAGGTTGACAGCATACGCGATGGGAGCTGGAGAGAGGGGACGGTCACAGCGATTATTTCTCCGGATCATAAGTTTCAGGGAATATGGAAGACAGACGGAACGTCGGTTGAGTTGATTTCGATCGATGTGATTTTTCCTGTGCTTCACGGATTGTACGGAGAAGACGGTACAATTCAGGGGTTGTTTGAGATGTCCGGAATTCCATATGTGGGCTGTGGTGTGTTGGCTTCCGCCGCAAGTATGGATAAGATTTCTACCAAAGTTTTTGCCGACCGGATTGGGATTCATCAGGCGAACTACGTTGTGGATATAGCGAAGGATTGCAGCGAGATTAATCACACGATGAAGATAGCAGAGGCAAAACTGAGTTATCCCATGTTTGTCAAACCGTCCAATGCCGGTTCTTCACAGGGAGTGAGCAAGGCACATAACCGCGAAGAATTGAAGAAAGCCATTGAACTTGCGAAAGAACACGACCACAGAGTTCTCATTGAGGAAAATATTAACGGTCGGGAGATTGAGTGTGCGGTACTTGGCGGCGAGCAGGTGAAGGCATCGAAAGTGGGAGAAGTAGTATCTTCCGGAGAATTTTATGATTTTGATTCTAAGTACAACGATGAAAACTCCAAGACAATTGTTGATCCGGACTTGCCGGAGGCAGTGAAAGAAAAGGTTCGCTCAAATGCTGTTGCTATTTTTAAGGCAGTGAGTGGTTTTGGACTGGCGAGAGTTGACTTCTTTGTAGAGGAGTCCGGTGAAGTAGTGTTCAATGAAATCAATACATTGCCGGGATTCACAAGCATCAGTATGTACCCGATGCTGTGGGAAGCGATGGGAATCGATCAGAAGGAATTGTTGAGTCGCCTGATTGAACTGGCGTATGAGAGATAAAAACAGGGATATAGAGCAGCCTGTTATGAGACGGAGGAAAAAATGCAGCAAGTGCAGGAAGTAAAGTTAAGAATTAAAGGGTTTCACGATCAGGGAAGAGAGCAGGAGGAACCGATTGAAATTGTGACAATCGGTCAGATGATCCAACAAAAAGATTTTTTGTGTGTCAAATATGACGAGGTCATAGATGAGGATGAGAATGGGATTGTTCAGACTCAGAAAAATACATTGAAGATAAAAGAGAATCACGTTGAGATTCTAAGACAGGGAACAAATTTGGTTTTTATGCCAAATCAGACGACGTTTAATTACTATACTACGCCGTTTGGAGAACTTGAGATAACGATACACACAACATGTGTGGAGAAGAATGATTATGACGGGGGATTCCGAATCAATATTCAATACGAGATGGAGATGAACCAGACATTTATTTCCAGTTGTAATGTGAGTGTTGCAGTGGAATTTTGATAAAAGAAGAAGGGGGCTGGATATAATGCATTTTACGAAAATGCATGGAACAGGCAATGATTACGTGTATGTCAATCTTTTTGAAGAGAGAGATCTGTTTGTGGATGGCGGGGTCAAGCCGGAGGAACTGGCAATACTGGTCAGCGACAGGCATTTTGGAATTGGCTCGGATGGACTGATTCTTGTTGCGCCATCCGAAGTGGCGGACTGCCGGATGATTATGTACAACGCCGATGGTTCAGAAGGTTCGATGTGCGGCAATGGAATCCGATGCGTGGCAAAATATGCATATGATCATGGCATTGTTAAAGATACCGAAATTACAATAGAAACAAAGAGTGGAATAAAAAAACTTTCGTTGACGGTAGAAGACGGCAAAGTAACTTACGTTCAAGTGAACATGGGGCAGGCAATTCTGACACCGGCTCAGATACCGGTGAAGGCAGAGGGAGAACAGTTTGTTGACCGACCGATTGAAGTGGCGGGCAAAACTTATCAGGCAACCTGTGTCTCTATGGGGAATCCTCACTGTGTTATTTTTACAGAGGGAATTGATGAACTTGACCTGGAGAAAATCGGGCCGGATTTTGAAAATCATGCGTGGTTTCCGGATCGGATAAACACAGAATTTGTTGAGGTCATAGATGAGCATACGATTAAGATGCGAGTCTGGGAACGCGGCTCCGGAGAGACTATTTCCTGTGGAACCGGCACATGCGCGTCTGTTGTGGCGGCTGTGCTGAACGGTCATTGTAAAAGAGGAGAGGAAGTTGAAGTGCGGATTCGCGGCGGCAAGCTCTATGACACTTATCTTGACAGCGGCGAGGTGTTGATGAAGGGACCGGCTACAGAGGTCTTTGAGGGAACTTACGATACAGAGAATGTACAGCACTCTGATATTTCATGAGAATGCTGAATATATATAAAATAAAAAGCAAAGGAGAATGATTATGGGACTTATCAAAGCAGCACTAGGTGCGGCAGGAGGAACTCTTGCTGATCAGTGGAAGGAGTTTTTCTACTGTGAAGCGATGGACAAAGATGTTATGATGCAGAAAGGTGTGAAACGTGTAAGCGGACGATCCTCTAACACAAAGGGAAATGACAACATTATTTCCAATGGTTCCGGTATTGCAGTGGCAGATGGCCAGTGTATGATTATCGTGGAACAGGGGAAAATTGTTGAAGTGTGCGCAGAGCCGGGTGAATTTACATATGATACTTCGACAGAGCCGAGTATTTTCAGCGGTTCTCTGGGACAGAGTATTTTAGAAACCTTCAAGACAATCGGCAAGCGTTTTACATATGGTGGTGACACCGGCAAAGATCAGAGAGTGTACTACTTTAATACAAAAGAGTTAATTGACAACAAATTTGGTACACCAAATCCGATTCCGTTCCGTGTTGTGGATTCTAAAATTAATCTTGATATTGATGTGTCCCTTCGCTGTTCCGGTGTGTATTCTTATAAGATTGCAGATCCGCTTTTGTTCTACACCAATGTCTGCGGAAATGTTTCCGATGAGTACAGAAGAGATGAACTGGAAGGTCAGTTGAAAGCAGAATTTATTGATGCCTTACAGCCGGCATTTGCCAGACTGTCCGATTTGGAGATTCGTCCGAATCAGATTATTTCCCACAATAAAGAAATTAAGGACGCATTAAATGAAGAATTGTCATCCGATTGGGGACAGAAGAGAGGTCTGCAGGTTGTATCGATTGCCCTTGGTTCAGTAACTCTTCCGGAAGAGGATCAGGAACTTATCAAGACCGCTCAGAGAAATGCTATGTACAAAGATCCGACAATGGGTGCAGCAGCGATTGTCGGTGCGCAGGCAGAGGCCATGACGGCAGCTGCCAACAATCCGAACGGAGCAATGAACGGATTTGTCGGTATGGGCATGGCTATGAATGCAGGCGGCATGAATGCGCAGAATTTGTATGCAATGGGAGCGCAGCAACAGGCTCAGCAGCCGCAGATGCAGCAACCGCAGATGCAGCCACAGATGCAGCAGCCTCAGCAGGCGGCTCCGGCAGCAGGTGGCTGGCAATGCTCGTGTGGTGCGACGAATACCGGAAAATTCTGTCAGAACTGTGGTTCTCCGAAACCGGAAGGCGGCGGTGCGCTTTTGAAACATTGTGGTAACTGTGGATGGGAAGTTCCGGATCCTGCAAATCCACCGAAGTTCTGTCAGAATTGTGGCTCTCCACTGGCACAGGCATAAAGACAGTTTGATGCCATTGTGCAGAAAGGAGAACGCATGTCAGATTTGATGGAATATAAATGCCCTTGTTGTGGCGGTGCTGTAGAGTTTAACACGGCAGTACAAAAAGTGAAATGTCCATATTGTGATACAGAATTTGAGATGGACGTTTTGAAAAGTTATGATGAAGATTTGAAAAATGAACAGCCGGACGATATGACCTGGGAGACACAGGCCGGCTCGGAGTGGGCAGAGGGCGAGGCCGATGGCCTCCGCTCCTATGTCTGCAAATCATGCGGTGGTGAGATTGTCGGTGATGAGACGATGGCGGCAACCTCCTGTCCGTACTGCGACAATCCGATTGTCCTCAAAGGCCAGTTCTCCGGTTCGTTGAAACCGGATTATGTCATTCCGTTCAAGCTGGATAAAAAGGCGGCGAAGGCAGGACTGCTCAAACATTATGAGGGTAAACGTCTTCTTCCGAAGATATTTAAAGACCAGAATCACATTGATGAGATAAAAGGTGTCTATGTTCCGTTCTGGTTGTTTGATACAGATACCGATGCGGACATCCGCTATCGTGCGACCAAAATCAGAACGTGGAGTGATAGTGATTACAACTATACAGAGACCAGTTTCTTCTCCGTTAATCGTGCCGGAAGTGTAGGATTTGAACATGTGCCGGTGGATGGCTCCGAGAAAATGCCGAATGACCTTATGGAATCCATTGAGCCGTATGAATTCAAGGATGCTGTTGATTTTCAGACGGCGTACCTTGCCGGCTATCTCGCAGATAAATATGATGTTACGGCAGAGCAAAGTATTGAGCGCGCCAATGAGCGAGTGAAGAAAAGTACGGAACAGGTATTTGCGGATACAGTAACCGGATATTCATCCGTAACGCCGGAATATTCCAGCATTCAACTGAAAAACGGCAAGGCAAAATATGCTCTGTATCCGGTTTGGCTGTTGAATACGACATGGGAAGGCAAGAAATATACCTTCGCCATGAATGGACAGACAGGTAAATTTGTCGGAGACCTGCCGGTTGACAAGAGTGCAGCGACAAGATGGACACTTGGGCTTACCGGTATTTGGACCGCAGTAACATTAGGTATCTCATTTTTGCTGTTTTTGGCAGGAATTATTAAATAAAGGAGGGGAAGACAATGAAAAACAGATTAATGGTACTTTTATTTACAGCACTCCTCTCTCTTATGATGATAGTTCCGGTCAATGTGAGAGCGGAGAGTGAGGCAGCGACAGACCATAGGGCAGAAAAGGGCCCGCTTCTGGTAGACGATGCGGAACTTCTGTCTTCGAGCGAAGAGGAAAAGGTTCTCACAGAGTTAAAGAAAGTCAGTGATAAGTACTCAATGGATGTTGTCGTTTTGACGGTTAACAGCCTGGAAGGAAAATCAACGGTTGAATATGCAGATGATTATTATGACTACAATGGATATGCCAATGATGGTCTGCTTCTTTTAGTCAGCATGGAGGATAGAGATTGGTACATATCTACATCCGGATACGGAATTACAGCATTTACCGATGCCGGAATTCAGTACATCGGAGAGCAGATAAAGGGAGCTCTCGGTGATGGTGACTACGAAGAGGCATTTATCAAATACGCGCAGCTTTCCGATGATTTTATTCAACAGGCAAAGAGTGGAAAGCCGTACGATACCGGCAGTCTGCCAAGAGGTAAATTCCCGGTTAAATGGATTTTGATTTCTTTTGTTGTGGGACTTGTCATAGCGCTGATTACCGTAAGTGGAATGAAAGCGAAAATGAAGAGTGTCCGCTATCAGGCGGCGGCAGGCAGTTATGTGCGTTCCGGAAGCATGAAAGTGACAAACAGCAGCGACATGTTCTTGTACAGGAAGGTTGACCGCACAGCAAGGCCAAAAGACAACGGCGGTGGCGGCAGCAGTACGCACACCAGCTCGTCCGGTTCCAGCCATGGCGGTGGCGGTGGAAAATTCTAGAGATTGTTCGAGAAGATTTTTCGTGTGAGAAGAACCGTAAATAAAAATAGCGGATACCAAAAGGTATCCGCTATTATATTGCCTTTTTGTGCCAAAAGCACAGATAAATCAAAATTATTCAGCTTCGATAGCTCCTGTCGGACAGGTGGAAGCACATGTACCACAATCCAAGCATGCAGATGCATCGATTTCGTAATGAGCATCTCCTTCAGAAATAGCTCCAACCGGACAATCTGCTGCGCAAGAACCACAACTAATGCAAGCGTCAGAAATCTTGTATGCCATAATCATATCCTCCTTTATTGATAAAAATTATTAATAACTATAAATATAATAATACATTTTTATCAATAAGGCAAGTTATTTTTGCATAAAATGTTGGTATTTATAGTTTTGCCAACTGTGCTAATGCCTTGTCTTTGACAATCAGCGTGTAATGCTCATTAAAATAATCCTGAGTCGCATACGTAACAGGCTCTTCCTTTCCAAACTCCGATACCAGTGAGCAGGTAGACTGAAAACGCGACTTCGCACCGCTTCGATTCAACAGAAGGTAGTAGCGGCTGGCCTTTTCGTCTTTCCATACAGAATTCTTACCTGAGTAAGAGGGACTTACCATATGGGCTACGCGAATAATCGGATTGAGAGAAACAAAGGAGAATACCTTCATCCGCTCATTAATATTTTCAACTTTCTGCTTTTTCTTATCTTTTTTCTTGTTCTTAGCACCCTGAAGAGATTCACTCAATGGAACAAATTCGTGAGAATCCTCGTTCTGGAACTTGGCACCTGCTTCTTCAATCAGGTCATGTAACTGCTCAAAGCAATCGGAAATCTCCGGTGAGTTCAAGATGCTGCCGCTCTCCTCTCCGGCGCCTGAATCAAAGATGGTATCATCCTCTTCATCCTCATCATAATAGTCATTTTCGCTATTCGAATGCAATCCAAAACGTGAAAACTTCTCGTCAAATTCGTCCGGATCGTCAACCTTGGTAATCACAAGGACAATCGAATCGCGGGATGTCGGAATTGCCTCAATCATCAGAGGAATATCATCTGCTTCAAATCCTAAATTTATGTTCGCTTGTTCCATCATGTCACGAAATAGTTCTTTGGCTTTTTCTGAACCATACGCTAACTCGCTGATTTTAAGATGACGTTCCATGAGGTCATGTTTGCTCAGGGTACAGCGAATCTGATTTTCGCTAATTCGTTCAATCTTCACAAGCACACTCCCTTTCTAAAGTTATATGTAACAAAAGTATAAGTTATCTTTACACTAAAGTCAACTGAAATATGCAAAAAAAATAAAAAAATGAAATGTTAACTTTTACCGTCTGAACGGCACGTATACACGTCTGAACAACACTTGAAATCTGCAGTTTTTCTGCGGTATAATAGAGGTACGACAAGACTGATGCGTGCGGAAAGGAGGAAGCACCTGCGCGCAGATTAGCGCATAGATAGAGAAACAAAAGAACCCCATTTTTTCTGTAATGACTATCGAAATAAACGACAGTCAGTTTTGTCCGGAAAACGCGGAAGGCTACATCACGGAACGCACCTTCGCGAGCGTTTTTCTTCTATATAAAACAGAAAGAGTGAAAAATTATGCAAAAAAAATGGCTGATGGATGAATGGCGCAATGCAAAGGAGAATGGAATTTCTCTGGATGTTGGCGGTGTGTCCTACGATGACCGGACACCACAGGAACTCTGGCAGGTTATGCAGAGAGGAAACTACATGCTGGATTATGAAGCCGATCCGGCAGGAAAGATTGTCGCCTTGCATTTTGACAGGGTTGAGCCATCAAAAAACCGACGAAAATAATTGCGATGTAAATAATTATTAAAAAAGGTCGGAAAAGAAAAGACAGTATCCGGGGATTCGGGAAGAATTGCGGGTACTGTTTTTTGGGAAAAAGCATATGACAATTTGTAATGGTTGTTAAAGTATGGTATAATGGGTATACTTTATGTGAAAGAAACTGGAGGTTGCACAATGTTTATAAAAAGGCATCTTTGGGCAGTTGGTTATGGTTTTGTACTGGCCGCTTTTACATTATATATTACGCTGGATACGTTTGTTCTGAGAAGTCCATATCAGGAAAATGCAACTGAGATGAATACATCTATGTTTGAAAATATTTCCATTGCGACAGGAGGAAGCATCCGCGGGAATGCCACGGGCAGTTCCGTGTCGGAGGAAGCTGCATCTGACCGGGATGTGACCGATGATTACGATGAGCTGGATAGAAGAGAGGATTCATCCTCCCACGGACCGGGGCGCAGTTCAGGAAGAGGACGGGGAGAACATTCCCGATCGAAAGGCGGCTGGGGGGCATGGGATGATTTCGATGAAGGAGAAGAACTGCCGGCAGATGACAGTTCACAGCAGAATGGAACATCATCGGAAATTGATACCTATCAGGATGATAATGTGACCATCAAACTCACGGAATATTACGAAAATGACACGAGAATCTATGTGGCGGATGTGACGGTGACTTCTGCTCAGTATATCAAGACGGCATTTGCCGATGATATCTATGGGAAAAATGTGACAGCCCATACTTCAGAGATTGCCAAGGCACACAATGCAATACTTGCCATCAATGGGGATTTTTACGGAGCACAGGAAAGAGGTTATGTAATAAGGAATGGTGTTCTGTATAGAGAATCGGCAAATGACAGGGATGTGATGTGTATGTACGCAGATGGCTCAATTGAAGTATACCGTTCCAATGAATATACAGCAAAGGAATTAGTAGAGAAGGGTGTATGGCAGGCATTCAATTTTGGTCCGGGACTTGTGAGTGATGGAAAAATTTCTGTTTCAGAAAATCAGGAAGTTGACAGGGAGATGTCAAGCAATCCGAGAACAGCGATCGGCACGATTGATAACAATCACTATGTCTTTCTTGTAGCAGACGGCCGGTCATCTGTCAGCGATGGATTGTCTCTTTTTCAACTGGCAGAATTTATGAAAAATTTAGGAGTCGATACGGCATATAATCTGGACGGTGGCGGTTCGTCTACGCTGTACTACAATGGAGAGGTCGTCAATCATCCAACAACGAATGGCAGAAACATAAGAGAGAGAGGAGTGAGTGATATTGTCTACGTCGGATAATAAAAAATATCAGGTGCAGGTTGTTATTCACCTTTCCGTGGCAATTTTTTGCGCGCTGTTTGGCGTTATTTATGAAAAATTCAGCCATAACATTTATTCGTATTATATGATTTACGCATTTGCGGTTCCGCTCGTATGTGGGGCGTTTCCTTATGCCATTCTGGCACTTCGCGGCACGCGTGTTCCAAATGAAAGGGCAATACGGTTTTGGAATTCGGCGATTGCGACATTTACCGTAGGGAGTGTTTTTCGGGGAGTACTTGATTTGTATGGCTCAACGAATAAATTATCCGTTGTGTATCCAATCGCAGGTGCCGTTCTGGTTGTTCTCACAATTGTGAGTCTGATAAGAGGGAGGAAAAGGGACTGAGCCCTCTTCCTTATATAACAAGTGTACTAAAATCAATAGAGAGGTCGTCGTAAATGCCGACCTCTATTTTGTCGTCAAACGTATAGGGTCTGGCATTAAATTTTTCTTTTTCAAAATGGTAGACAAAAATGTTCTTCGTGTCAGGATCAACAATCCAGTATTCGCGCACTCCGGCATCAGAATACAAATTCAACTTTGTGATATAATCATGACTGGAATTGCTGGGAGAGACAATCTCGATAATCCAGTCCGGAGCGCCGGTACAGCCACGGTCGGTCAGTTTGTTCTTATCGCAGATGACACTGATATCCGGCTCAACAATCGTGTTCCTGTCGTCACGGAGTTTGACCGCAAAAGGAGCAGGGTAGACCTGACAGGGACCGTTCTTGGAGCGGATGTAATTGTTTATCACTGTGTATAATTCGCCTAAGATTCGCTGATGAATCCGGGCCGGTGCTGCCTGATTATAAATGATGTGTCCATTAATCAGTTCCGCCCGTGTGTTTTCCGGAATATTATAATAATCCTGTTCGGTATAAAGAGTTTCCTGTGCTAATGCCATGATAAGCACCTCCCTTTTGTCTTTGAAAATAATAACTGATAACCATAGTATAGATGAAAAAAAAGAGAAAAGCAAGTTGAACTATTGCGTCAACAGCTTTTTGTGATAATCTCAAAAAAAGTGCCACCGTTTACTTGACACAAACAATATTACTTCCTACCTTTCCAAATTTCTGAAAATGTGGTATACTAAAAGTTAAATAACAAGGTAAAACCACAGGAGATTTTTCGCGATGAATACAGAGATTTCTTACGCAATCATGTATCTTGAGATTAATATAATAGCAGTCCTGGTTGTCGGTATCATTCGGTACAAGACCATGGGCTTATCTCGCATGGTTGCGCAGAGAAATTTTGCGATGGCTCTGGATTCTATGAATTTATTTTTCTTATCGGATACTTTTTATGTCATGATGAAATGTGGTGTTCTCCCGTATTTTCGGGGGGCTGCTTTGGCGTGTAAAGAACTGTATTTCTTAATGACTGCAGTGATGTGTTTTTTCTGGTTTGTATATTTTGAATACATGCAGGACTCTCCGTTTGTGAAGAACAGACGGAGGGTGCTGTTGTCATCTCTGCTGGTATGGATTATGGCCATACTGCTCGTGGTAAACATATTTACCGGCATTTTGTTCTATATAGATGAAGAGGGAATTTATCACAGAGGTTCCCTGTTTGTGGTGCAGTATCTTTTATCTTATATCTATGTGTTTGTTTCGTGTACAAGGGCACTGATTGGTGTTTTTCAGAAAAGTAAGTTTATGAAGCGGAGGATGCTTGTTACACTGGCTTTGTTTCCGGTACCTCCGGCGATAGCAGGTCTGATTCAGTTTTTCCATCCGGAGCTGCCTCTTGCCTGTGTGGCTCTTTCCATTGATGTTTTGATTATGTACTTGAATTGGCTGGATCAGATGATATCGATTGATCCGCTTACCCGCTTGAACAATCGCAAGCAGTTGGTTTATTTATATGAGGCATGGCAGGAAGATTTGCAGGAAGAATCTTATCTGTATCTGATGATTATTGATGCGAATAAATTTAAGGGAATTAATGATACCTACGGTCATATAGAGGGGGACGCGGCGCTTGTCAGAATTGCGGATGCGCTTGTCTTGAGCTGCAAAAATTTTCATGGGAGAACGAATATTGCAAGGTATGGGGGAGACGAGTTTGTCATTCTTGCCGATGTGGAATCGCCGGAACTGGTGGATGCTCTCCAGGTAAAAATAAAGAAAACACTTGGAGAAATGAATCGTGCGGCACAGTCTCCTTATGAGTTGACAGTCAGCATCGGTATGGCAAGGGCAGAAAAGGGGATTGCTTTGAAAGAATTGATGGAAAAAGCAGACGAGGAAATGTATCAACAAAAAAAATTGACACAAAAATGACTTGACTTTATAAATTGATGTGCGATAATACAAATAACCGCTAGGTAAGGAGGTAAGCGGATTATATAACAAAAAATATTTTTATGGGAGGTTTTATATGAAAAAATTGAGAAATGCAGTTGCGTTGATTATGACGTTCACGATGGCACTTAGCGTTACTCCGATAGGAGCAATCACACCGTTGGGAGTAAAAGAAGTGCGCGCAGAGGGGACAGTTGACCCGACAGTGCCTGTGTCACAGGCGGCGGTATCTGGGGAGCAGGGCTCAGAGATGGATACTGAGGTGACCGAGGTTGCAGATCATCAGCAGGAGATTCTTGATGAGGCAGTGTCATTGGGAGTGCCGGATGCGTTTATGCGACGGAATTTTGCGGACAAATATGACGCTTCAGAATTGGAAAGTCCTGTGACGGAACTCGGCGAGGAAGAGGAAGATCCGGAAATCAGCACGAAGAATATGAAGGTTGTTACTGCGACATCCGGAAATACAGGTCTTCAGGTTAAAGGGGTTGATACCGGAATTCTTGCGAGAACTAAATTTGACCTCGGAGAGTTTGATTTCGGGGATTTGAAGCCGGGCAATTTAGTTTATAATATGCTGGCTAAGAGAAATCTCAAAGGGAAGGCATATCTTTATTTTGGTGACAGTGAGAAAGAATTTGCCACAATTTCCATTAAAAGATGTGCCGATGATGACTGGGAGGCCACTAAAAATAAAGTAGTTGATGTGAGAGGCGCAGGACTCACAGGAAAAGGACACATTTACCTGAAGTTTGTGGCAGATAGTGCATTGGATGAGGAAGGAATTGTTATTCCGACTTCCGGTGTAAAAGGAAATCTGTATTTTGAGAGTATGTTTTTTACCGAGGGAAGTACACCGGTATTGGACTTTGATCTCGACAACGAAGTGAATACGATTGAGAACATTAACGGCTCTGAGAAGCATACGATTATGAGATATGGAAATATGAATGTAAAGATTCCGGATGGTTATGTGGCAGAGTATACGGATAAAACATTGAAAGACGAAACCTACGAACTTGAGTACATCAGAGGTAGAGGAAATTCTACCTGGCTGGTTGACAAAAAGCCGTATAAGATTAAACTTGATAAATCTTCGGATTTATTTGGTATGGGTAAAAACAAGCACTGGGTGCTGCTTGCCAATTACTACGATTACTCTCTTCTGAGAAATAAAATGACTTTTTATCTGGCAGATAAATTAGGCATGGAATTTACGCCAAAGAGCGTGAGTGTCGATGTGATTATTTCCGGAGAATATTATGGCAGTTATCAGCTTAGCCAGCAGGTCAGAGTGGGAAAGGCTAATGTCAATATTGATGACCTTGAGGACGATCAGGCAACGGAAGAGCCGAATATTACCGGTGGTTATATCCTTGCGATGGGCAGTTCGTGGCTCAAAGAAGAGGAAGAGAGCGGAGAACAGTGTTTTGACTCGGCTGCCGGAACGTTCAAGATTGAGAGACCGGAGTATGATTCGGATTATTCTGAGTCGGCGAAGGAAGCTCAGAAAGCTTATCTGACGAATTATTTTAATGAATTAGAAGCACTGGTGAGAGCAACGGATGAGGAATATGACCCACTGGATGACACGGGGCTTGATTCTGAATATACACTGATTCCACCGGAAGGAAAGACCTGGCGAGATTATTTGGATGAGAAGTCCTTTATTGACCATTATCTGCTTCAGGAGTTTTCTAAGAACGGTGATTTTGGCTCGGGAAGTACGTACTTGTATAAAAAGCGTAACGGCAAATTGTACTGGGGACCGGTATGGGATTTTGACTTTGTTGCGTGGGGAGCATATGCAACCAATTATACAGTAGATGGAGCATTGGAGAAATTTTCACTGGTAGATACTTGTCCGTGGTTTGGCACTTTGATTCGCAATGATGCGGCATTTAAGGAAAAAGTTATCGAGCGCTGGAAGGTTCTCTCAGATATTTTGAAAGGCGTTGCAGAGGAGGGTGGTTACCTGGATCAGTGTAAAGAGAAACTGTATTATTCAGCACTGGCAAATTATCAGGTAAGAGGTAGTTATCTGATGCAGAGCGATGGCTACTGGGGTGACGATATTGAATTGGTCGATGATGAGGGCAATCCTTATACACTGAATTATGGCAATGAGGTTGAGAGGTTGAAAAATTACATCAAAATCGGCGCCCTGTGGATGGATGAAAATATATCAAAAATTGATGAGTTCTCTAGTTTTGATGATTATCCGGCTGTTCCATTCCTGGTTGATGGAGAGGTGGTCGCTGAGGTAAGTTTTGATGGAAGAAAAGGATGCTTAAAAGTAGACGAGATACCGGAACCGCCTGAGAAAGAGGGCTATATTCTGAAGGGCTGGTATTATGTGGATGAGGATGGAGTTGAGTGTAAATTACATGATTACAGTTATCCATATTATTATGACATGGAGAAAGATGAGACGCTGTCATGTGATGTATATGCAAAATATATTCCGATTGAAGAGTATCAGACTGTGAAAACCCTCACATTTGCCCGGGATACAGTATATGTTCCGATGTATACAGAATATGACGAGTACGATGATAGCGAGTATACATCGAGCCAGTCAGTTGATATGCGAAAGTTTTTAAATTATACTCCATTTGGGGCTGATGTCGATGACCTTGAATGGTCTTTGGATGCAGATGTAGAATTGCTAACGTATATAGATGTCAGTGATACGGGGGAATTGTCGGTTAATACGTGCGGAGAGTTTTATGTAGTCTGCAAGAACAGTGAGCAGGAAGCACGGGTTAAAGTGGTAGCTTTTGATGGTGCCATGGTGGCAGATCCGATGGATACAAATATTGGGGAAACATTGACGTTAAAGAAGGGTGAATACGGAGATATTAATTTTAGTTTTGATGTATCAGAAAATGTATCTTTTGAATCATACAATAATGTATATATCAAATCTTCCAACGAAGATGTCGTTCAGGTTAATGGAAACGGATTGGTCTATGCCAAAGGTGCAGGTACAGCAGATATTTATGTAGTCTGGACAGGTGACAGCGGTGTAGATATCAAGGCGACAAAAGTGACTGTGACAGGTGATGATAAGAAAACAGATGCTTCCACTGATAAAACAAAGACCAATACGCAAAATACAGGCACAGTTGCGAATACTGGAACAAAAGCAGCTACCGGAACGAAGTCTGGCGGGACAACGACTTCTGAGACTCCTAAAAAACCGGTCAAAGCAGTTATCAGTAAAATTTACACGAAAAAGAAATCTGCGAAGAAATTAAAATTAAAGCTGAAAAAACTGGCAGATGCAAAAGGGTATCAGATTGCCGTTTACAGGACAAAGAAGAATGCTCAAAAAACGAAAAAGGCCATTGTGAGCAAGAATGTGAAAAAAGTGACGGCGACCATTTCTTCTAAGAAGCTTAAGAACAAAAAGACTTTGTATGTGAGAGTCAGGGCTTATAATACAAACGGAAAGCAGAAGATATATGGTGCTTGGTCAAAGGTAAAAGAAGTTACAATTAAATAATCGTGATATTTACAGTAAAAGAAAGAACAGCGGGACATCTGCCTACGGGAAGATGTCCCGCTGTTTTATATTTATAGGGAATTTTGGCTTATGCGGAGCGAAGAATGGAATTGTGGTGTTATAGATTTAGTCTATAACAATAAATAGAATTTACATATTTTACAAATAATCCGCTGTCGTGTATTCTATTTTTTGTCAGGCAAAGAGAAAGAAAAAGAAAGGAAGTGTTAAGAATGGGACTTTTTGATGAATCGGCAGCGTACTTTGACGCGTTATTGAAAAAGGATACATACACAGAGGAGGAGAAAGCATATTTTAAGGATTTCAGTGAAAAGAATCCGGTATTTGTTCAGAAGTTAGATGATGAGTGGAAGAAAATTTCCGCAGGACACAATCTTGATAAAGTTTCTTCTGGAGAAGAGAAGCTGGATGATGGTGAGTACCAGAAATTATATCAGATTATAAAAGAGAGCGGTTTGGGAGATATTGCGGACTACAAGACAATTAAGGGTGCAATTGACAGGGATATTGACCAGAGCATTGTGACCAGGGAGGACCTTGACCGCTGGGGAAAGGAATTGGATGTATTTGCTCCGAGAGTTCCGGGTACAAAAGCGATGGATGATGCCAACGATTATCTGGCAGAGGAATTTGCGAAACTGGGAATTGAGACATGGAAAGAGCCAATTGATTTTCGCGGTGTATTTTTTCATGAGTGGTCACTGGATATTGAGTCACCGGAGAAAAAAACGATAACGGCATTCCCGGAAAATAATGTAGGATTTGGCGATGTGACGGCAGAGGTTGTCTACATAGGAAAAGGCGAGGAAGAGGATTACGCCGGGAAAGACGTAAAGGGAAAAATTGTCCTCACCAACTGGGGCGAACTCTGGGACCACGAGGGACCTTGCGCACTGAGAGAGAGGTATACGATTCTGCATTTATACGATTTGGCTTACGCACATGGTGTGGCGGGTATTATCGGATATTTTGAGGATACGCCGGGTAATACGATTAAACTGTTGGAACCGGGAATCAAGCCGACAGGCGGAAGCAATATCTGGGGGCCGGGAGAGACAGGAAAAGAGAGACAGTTCACAGTGCCGGCTCTCAACATAGGAAGAGAGGATGCGCTCCTCTTGAAAGAGCAGATTGAGAAAGGACCGGTTACGGCACACCTAAAGATTGACGGCGTGAGAAAAGTTTCGACAACAAATATTGTTGTCGGCGTGCTCCCGGGTAAATCTGCGGAGACGGTAGCAGTAGCTGCTCACTCCTGTACCGCGTTCGAGGGAGCGGTGTGCGACACGATTGGTCTTGTGGGAGCACTTGCCATCGCGAAGTATTATGCGGCGCAGCCGGTAGAGAAGAGAGAGAAAACTCTCCTGTTTTTCTTCGACAGTTTCCACGTTTGGGGAAACTGTAACCAGACTTCTCTCACGCTGCTTGACCGCCATCGCGAGCTGACCGGGAGAGTGCAGACACTTCTCTGGTTAGACCACTTGAGCGATGGACGTCCGGACACACCGAGAGCGGCTACGGTTTCCAACCATCCGATTGTCTGGCCTGTTTTAACACTCCTTCAGGCAAAATTCGGAATTACGCCGAATGCATCGCCGATTTCAAGACTTTGGTCGGTATGTGTGTCCGGTGCGTTTGAGAGAATTGGTGTTCCGATTTCGACGGTGCAGGCACTCAATGAAGAGACACTGACTCCGGAAGACAATTGGAGCAAGTTCGATCTTGATACGGTATTTAAAGATATTCAGTATCACATCAATCTGGCAGAGTCGCTGGCTTCTCTGGACATTGAGAGAAATGAGCCGGGTGAGCCGGTCGGTGGCTGCGGTTGCCTGTTCACGAATCCGGAAAATCCGGAATATCCGGAAGGCGAGAGTTATGTTCCGGAGCCGGAATACCCGTTGTATGTGGGCGGTGCGAAGGAGCCGATTCGCATCTTGAAGACAAGAGCGGAGAAGCGTAAATTTATTTTTGGAGAATAAAAATCGATATAGAGGAGGCTGATTGAATTATGAGAAGAAAGAATCAATTGAAAAAAATTGTACTTGGCGGACTTTTGAGCCTGACACTGGCGACAGGACTTGTCGGATGCGGGGCATCCGGTTCTGCGGGAACATCCAGTGTTTCGGGGGGCGCAGCCGGCAAAAGCGAAGATGAACTTGTGATTGCGGTGGCAGATGAATTGTCCAATATTGATATTCTGCATGCTTACTCCACAGAGGTTGACCTGGTGTTGAATCAGGTACTGGAAGGCCTGTATTATTATGACAACAATTCAGAAATTCAGCCGAAACTGGCAGAGAGTGTAGAGCAGCCGGACGACACAACTTATGTATATAAGATTAAAGATAATGTGGACTTTTCGGACGGTACACATCTGACAGCAGAGGATGTCGTATTTTCTCTGGAGAGGCATAAAAATCCGGACAACAGCTCGGAACTGGGCTGGATGTTTGAAAATGTCAAATCTATTGAGCAGACCGGTGATTATGAGGTGACGGTAAAATTAAAACAGCCGGATGCCCTTTGGCAGGATACGCTGGCAACGACGGCAAGTCTTGTAATTAGCAAGAAATATTTTGAAGAGAACAAAGATGATTTTGGAACAGCAAAGGGCGGAATCATCGGGAGTGGTCCGTACAAAATCAGTGAATGGGATCAGGGTGTTCAACTGGAACTTGAAGTAAACAACAACTGGTGGGATAAGGATACGGATCTGGCATTTAAGAAACTGACCTACAAGACAATTCCGGATGCGGCGGTAGTAAAGAGCGCGTTAGAGTCCGGTGAGGTCGATGTGACGCAGAATATCTCCGCAGAGACGGCAAATGAGTTAGAGAGCTCCGGGAAAGCGCAGATTTCTGCAACGGATTATTACGGAACAACATTTTTGTCCTTTAACAACAGCAAGAAGCCATTCGATGATGCCAATGTGAGAAAGGCGATTGCGAGTGCGATTGACAGAGAGCAGATTGTGGATACGCTCTATTATGGGAAATATGCCCAAAAGGGCGGGGACACTCCGGTAAATGAAAACTTCATCCGCGAGGAAAAAGAGGTGTGGTCGGATTTCTTTGCCGGTGCAGACAACTACAGTTATGATGTGGAAAAGGCGAAAGAGTATCTGGCAAAATCTTCTGTGCCGGACGGGTTTGAGGCTAAGTTTGTGTATGAGACATCGGAGCCGGTTCATGAGTCCATTGGTCTTGTAATCCAGCAGAATCTTGCAGAAATTGGAATCAAACTGGAACTTGAGGGACTTACCAGGGCTGAGATTATGAACTTCCGCTATGGGGGTACGGAGGAGAGAGATTATGATATTATGGTGACGGCATGGGGTTCTGATTACCCGGATCCAATCGGTGTACTGCTTCCGATGTTTGCATCAAAGAATACGGCAGCCGGCGGCTCAAACTGGGCAGAGTACAGAAATGATGAGTTTGACAAATTATTAGAGAAGTCCTCTAAGGAACTGGATAAGAAAAAACGTGCGGAAATTCTCAAAGATGCACTCAATGTCTACATTGAAGATGAGCCGTCTGTGAATTTGTATCATCACTACAAACTTTTTGCGACGAGCAATCGTGTGGATTATGAATTTTCACCATCACTGATGTTCGGAACTTATATTAAGGATTTCAAAAAGAAGTGAAAATCGTATGAGTATGCGCCGGGAGCGGCGTGTATAAAAGAAAGGAGTGGTCGGTTTGGCTAAGTATGTCGGAAAGAAAACATTACACGCAGTCTTGATTCTGATTGTAGCAACTGTCTGTATTTTCGCAATGGTAAAAGCGTCCGGTCTTGATCCCGTGCTGGCAACCCAGCAGGGAGGACGGATTTCCGAGGAGGTCTTACAGGCAAAGATGGAGAGATACGGGCTGAACCGCCCTCTTCCTCTCCAATACGCGTACTGGTTGAAAAATGTGGTAGTCGGGAATTTTGGAGAGAGCGTAAAATATAAGGTGCCAGTAGCGTCGCTGCTCAGCGAAAGTCTTCCGGTGACACTGGGGCTCGTACTTGTCAGTTTTCTGGTATCACAGTTGATTGCGATTTCGCTTGGTGTGGTCGCAGCGGTATATAAGGGAAAAATTGCGGACCGGCTGATTTCGGTACTGACAGTTTTGTTCTTCTCTGTACCGGTATTTTTCCTCGGTCTTCTCTCCATTGTGGTTATTTCAAAATATTTTCCGGGATATTCGTATACCGGAACGACAGATGGGCTGGGGCAGTATTTACAGAGAATTGCCGTGCCGGTCGCTGTCATTGCAACACATGAGATTGCGCTGGTGACCAAAATCACGCGCTCGGCCATGATTAAGCAGCTCTCATCAGATTATGTTCTGGCGCTGAAAGCAAGGGGCGTTCCCAAGAGAGTTATCATTCTCAGGCACGCTTTGAAAAATTCCCTGATACCGATTATAACAATTGCCGGCATTCAGTTCGGTGCGTTGATTGTAGGTGGTGTCATGGTAGAAAATCTGTTCTCGTTGAATGGTATCGGGCGACTGATGGTTCAGTGTGTAACAGTAGGAGATGTAGCGGTGGTGCAGGGAATTGCGCTGATTATTATTATCGCATTTCTCCTTGCAAATCTTGCAGTTGACACGTTGTATGCAGTGATTGATCCTCGTGTAAGGATTCAGGAAGGAGCGGCAAATGCGTAAAAGATATATAACTCCACTCATGATTATCTCGGCAATTTTTTTACTGGTCATTGTACTGGCAACTCTTTTTGCAGGGAGAGTTGCCCCACATGATCCGGATGCGCTGGATTTGGTAAATAAGTTATCCGGCTCAAGCGGTGCGCATATTTTTGGGACTGACAAGGTCGGAAGGGATATTTTTTCAAGGGTTTTGTATGGCGGAAGAACAACGATGCTCAGCGCATTCGCGGTAGTTATTATATCGGTTGTCATCGGTGTGCCACTGGGACTTATCACGGGATATTACGGTGGGATTTTTGATAAAATTATTACAAGTGTCTGGAATGTCATTCTCTCGTTTCCATCGATTCTTCTTGCCTTTACTCTTATGACTGTTGTGGGAAAGGGGGTTACTGCGGGAATAATAGCACTCGGTGTTGTCTACACGCCGATGATTTCCAGACTCACAAGGTCGCTCACGCTGGTTGAGAAAAACAAAACTTATGTAGAGGCGGAGAGGGTGCTTGGCGCCAGTGATACAAGAATTCTGTATTTTCATATTTTGCCGAATTGTATTGTGACTATTGTGGCAGAACTTACCTTGGACCTTGCTTATGCGATTCTTGACCTTGCGGGTTTGAGTTTCCTGGGTCTTGGGGTTCAGCCACCACAGTCAGACTGGGGCTTTATGTTGTCTGACGCGCAGCAGTTTATTACGACAGCGCCGCTGCAGGCAATTGTACCGGGCATTCTCATTGTTGTATCTGTGGTGTCTCTCAATGTGCTGAGCACGGAAATTACGGATGCCATTGAGTCGAGAGGAAAGGTGTCAAATGCAGCTACGTCCTCGACCGAAAAGAACGAGAAAAAAGGTATTGGTAATTTTGTGACACGGTATATTTTACATAGCGTTGTTCCGCAACGCATTTCTAATCGTTAAAATGATTCAGGGGAAGGTGATGGAATGGAACCTGTCTTGGAAATAAAAAATTTGAAAACTGCGATACGAACGCCTGACGGTAAGCGGGAAATCGTGAAAGGAATAAATTTGGAACTGGAAAAGGGTGAGATTCACGGGATTGTCGGAGAGAGTGGGAGTGGTAAGACATTTACAGCAAAATCCATTCTGCGGCTTCACGATGAGTCCGAGGTTGAGTATGAAGGCGGCATCCTGTATGAGGGAGTCAATCTTTTGGAACTTCCGGAAAAAGAGATGGAAAAATACCGGGAAAAGGAAATTTCTTATGTATTTCAAAATCCGGCAACTTCCTTTGACAGTCTGTATACCATCGGGGCACAGATAGAAGAGACTCTGCGTTACGTGGCGGGACTCGGGAAAAAAGAGGCAAAAAATAGAACGATTGAATTGCTTGAAAGTGTGGGGGTGACACCGGCGTCAGAAAAGGTGAAACAGTATCCTCATGAGTTCAGTGGCGGTATGCTTCAGAGAAGCATGATTGCGCTTGCCATCGCCTGCAATCCAAAGATTCTGATTGCGGATGAGGCGACGACGGCACTGGATGTCACCATGCAGGCAAAGGTACTTCACCTCTTTAAAGAACTTCGTGACGAGAGAGAATTGTCTGTCCTCTGCATTACCCATGATATGGGAGTGGTAGCGGAAATCTGTGATACTGTGACGGTCATGTATGACGGCGAGGTGGTGGAGAGCGGTAATGTGCGCGATATTTTTGACCGCCCGAAACACCCGTACACGAAAAAACTGTTGGAGAGTTTTCGCGAACTGTCATGATTTTTTTGACCGAAAACCATAAAAAGGAGTGATGTGGTCATGTCATTATTGGAAGTAAAAGATTTTTCTGTATCGTATAAGCCGAAGAAAAAAGTTGTACATCATGTTTCATTGACAGTGGAGGACTCGGATATATTAGGTGTTGTCGGAGAGAGCGGGAGTGGCAAGACTACGTTGACAAAGGGAATTCTCTCGCAACTCCGCTTTACCGAGGGGGAAGTGAAAATTGAGGGTAAACCGACAAAGTCTCTCTCCAGAAAAGAGTTGTCAAAAAATATACAGATGATATTTCAGAATCCTGCCGGCTCTTTTAACGCCCAGTATAAAATAGAGACCTCTCTGCGGGAGGTTGCAAAAATTCACAAGATAAATCGTGAGGATTACGAGAAAAGACTGGCGGCTTTGTTGGAAAAGACGGCTCTTGATTCGGAACTTCTTGAGCGGTATCCTTCTCAGCTCAGCGGTGGTCAGCTGCAGCGCTTTGCCATTTGCCGGGCGCTTCTTATCCAGCCCAAATTACTGATTGCCGATGAGGCAGTCTCGGCTCTCGATGTTTCGATTCGCGGGGAGATTCTGAAACTGCTTTTGAAACTGCACGAAGAACTGGGCATTGGAATTATTTTTATTTCCCATGACTTAAATGTCGTCCACCGCATTTGTAACAAGGTGGTCGTGTTGTATCACGGGGAAATTGTAGAGGCGGGGGACACGAAAAAAATCTATCAGAATCCGCAGCATGAGTACACAAAAATTCTGTTAAATTCTAAGACAAAGACGCACCCGGATGAGGTGAGGTAAAATTTGCAGCAGCATAAGAGTTATATTAGTTATAACCGTATGTAGTAAAAACGGACAGAAGTTTAAATTTATTAAGTTCTGTCTGTTTTTTTCATTAATATGTACTGGGGATTTTTATTGTGGCGAAATTTGTCGCCTTATGTTATAATCAGTTTGCTGCCGACTCTTTCCAGCAGGAAGGAGGTGAAGTCTTGGAAGTAGTACACACACTTTTTATCTCCATCGTGGCATCTGTAATTGCTTATTACATATGCAAATGGCTGGATGGCGATGATAAATAGGTAGCAGCAGCCTAAAGCGGAGAAGCTCACCGTAACGAGCAAGAAAACCCCCAGAGTTCCAGCTCTGAGGGTTTTCGTTATTGCCTTGAAAGCAATACACACTTTTAACATCTTTAATTCTAAACTCTTTCAGAACTTTTGTCAACAGTCAATTGAAGCCATTCAACAATATATAAGATGTAATATAAAAATTATATATAATTCAAAAAAACTATGCCGGTGCATAGTTTTTTTGAATTGGACAAATAAAATGTGCCTGCCTTATAATGTCGTTGAATCGATTCGGAAAACATATTGCAAACATGCCGGCACAGTTCATGCCGGAAACGGAGGTAGAAATTGATATGAGAAAGAGAACAGGAAAAAGAGTAAAGTCAATTATTGCAGGGATATTAACACTGTCGCTTGTGTTTTTGGGTGGATGTGGAGAAAATAATGTGGCAAAAGAGAGTTCGGCAAGTCAGGGTGGAGTGGTTGCAAATGATGATACACTGAAAAGTGCGGTGGGGGCTATGACGGATTTATCCGTTGTTGACCCGATTATCGGATATAATGATGAGACGGATATGATACTAAACAGTATTGTTGAAGGGTTGTTTTATTATGATACAGAGGGGAATGTCAAGCCTCGTCTGGTAAAGGATTATGAGCAGAAGGATCAGACGACGTATGTTTATCAGATTCGCGATGATGTGAAATTTTCAGACGGTACGGAACTCACCGCGGACGATGTTGTGTTTTCATTGGAGCGGCATCGTGATTCTTCAAATGCCTCTCTGCTTGCCTGGATGTTTGACAGCGTGGATACGATTGAAAAGACCGGGGATTATGAAGTGACCGTAAAATTAAAACAACCGGCTCCAATGTGGCAGAATTCGCTGTGTACGCCGGCAGGAAATGTCATCAGCAAAAAATACTATGAAGAGCATAAAGATGGTTTTGGTACAGCGAAAGGCGGGATTCTCGGTTCGGGTCCATACACGATTACCAAGTGGGAGACAAACTCGGAAATTGACATGGAATACAATGAGGACTACTGGGATAAGGACAGTGCTCCGGAATTCAAAAAGTTAGTGTACAAGGTGATTCCGGACTCATCGGTGGTGAAACTGGCATTGGAGTCAGGTGAGATTGATTATACCGAAAATATTTCTATTGAGGGAGCAAAGGAACTGGAGAACAATGATAAGGTCGATGTACATCCGATTGATACGTTGTGGGATTTGTTCCTATCCTTTAACAATGCAAAAGAACCATTTGGAGACAAAAATGTGAGAAAGGCTGTTGCGTATGCTATTGACAAAACGGCAATACGTGATTCGGTATGGGGTGAAAAATATGCTGAGGTTGCCAAGAGTCTTCAATTCAGTGATGAGATTGTAGTGACACAAAAGGAATTGTGGGGAGATTATTTTGATACGATTGAACCTTATGAGCATGATTTGGAAAAGGCAAAAAAATATCTGGCAGAGTCGTCTGCTCCGGATGGGTTTGACGCGACTCTTGCCTACGATTCCGGCAATGCGCAGTATGAGGCGGTAGCGCTGGCGATTCAGCAGAATCTGGCGGAAATCGGCATCAATATCACGCTGCAGGCTTCGACGTCATCGGAAATCAATAATTACCGCTACGGCGGACCGGAAGAACACGCCAAGTATGATTTAATGCTGACATTGTGGGGCTCGGATTATCCGGATCCGGTGGGAACGGTTGTGCCGATGTTTTACTCAACCGCAAATATTGAGGGCGGTTCCAACTGGACGGAATATGTAAGTCAGGATTATGATAAATTTATTGATGCGGCAGCTGTGGCAAAGACGCCGGAGGACAGGGTAGAACAACTGAAAAAGGCGCTGGATGTACTGGCAGATGACATCCCTTCTATCCCGATTGTCAATAACTATAATACGATAGCGACAAGTAGCAGGATTGAGTATCCGGTATCTTCGCTGGGATTGTATAATACGGATTTCAGAAAAGCCAAAAAGAAATAAAATAATCTATTGCATTATGTCCTATAAGGTGGTAATCTATAAGTGTGTGAACACCACGCACTGAGCGCCTATGACGGGTGGTAGCCTCCCCAACCTGATACCGGCTTGCCGGAATACATAGGAGGGAGGTGACGTTTATGACAGTTTATGAGACTATTATGGTTGTGTTGAGAGTAATCGGATTATTGATATCGCTCGGCTCACTGTTCATTGCGTTGCTTTCTTTTTTTTACGAGAAGAAGCGAAAATAAAAATGCCTATCCTGTCTGAACCCCAGGATAGGCGGTGTCCGTAAGGACAATAAACCACTTGGGGAGCATCCACTTTGGAGTAGGTGCTCTTTATTAAATAGAATATAACATTATTTGCACTAAAAATCAATATAATTATTTATTTTTTTAAGGTAGAGTTAGAGTCTCTATCTTTTTTTATGTCATAAATTTTTTTTATGACGGTTGATAAATTTTATGTATTTTTCAAAAGAAAAGAATTGAGATATAGTATTATACAGGTTTTGAAAAGGAGATGATACATATGAGCTATGTAGCGGTAGCGACTCGGGATGGAGAAACGGTAAATGCCCATTTTGGAAGGACTCCTTTTTTCTATATCTACGATGTCAGCCAAAAAGAGATACGGTTAGTGGATAGGCGAGATGCTGTAGAGGCAAGGCAGCAGCAATTCAGTCATAATGAAACGGTTATGAAAAAAATACTGGAATTACTAAAGGATTGTAAAAGTGTCGTTGCAGAGCAAATTGGAGCAGGTGCAGCAAGAAGCTTGTTGGAAAACGGTCTTAGGGTTTATGAGGCACAAGGATTCATTGATACGGTATTGCGCAGGATGGCATCCGAAACGGATTGATTGCAAGAGTGAGGTGATTGGGATTGAATATAGAAGAACTTTCCCTTTTGCATCCGTGCTTTGCCAGAGGTGAGAAAAACGCCAAAGGAAGAATTCATCTTCCGGTCTCACCCGGCTGCAATATCGAGTGCCGGTTTTGCAAGAGGGATTTTAATGATACGGAGCAGGTGCCGGGAGTCGCGTCTTCCCTGCTGACACCAAAAGAAGCTGTGGAAGCGGTGGGAAGAGCAAAAGAGGCGTGTCCGGATATTACAGTGGCGGGAATCGCCGGTCCGGGAGATACACTGGCGACAGATTTTGCTTTGGATACTTTTGAATTAATAAAGAGAGAGCATCCAACGATGGTAAAGTGCATGAGTACGAACGGTCTCATGCTGCCGGACAGAGCAGAGCGTATCCTGGAAGTGGGAATTGACTCACTGACAGTGACGGTCAACGCTGTGGACCCGGAGATTGAGGCAAAAATAAACGCCGGTATCAACTATCACGGAAAACACTATGAAGGGGTAGAGGCTGCCGAAATTTTGATACGAAATCAGTTGGAGGGGATACGACTGATCTCCGAGGGAGGCATAACCGTAAAAGTAAACACGGTATTAATTCCGGATATCAACGGGGAGCATATTGAGACCGTAGCAAAGACCGTCAGTGAGGCGGGAGCAAAACTCTACAATATCATTCCGCTGATTCCGAGACATGAACTGGCGACATATCCGCCGCCAACCTGCGAGCAGATTGACGGTGCCAGACAAAAGGCAGAAAAATATATTGAGGTATTCCGACACTGTATGCACTGCCGGGCGGATGCTGTCGGAATTCTCGGAGGAGAAGACATTGGAGAGCAGATTTACCTGAAGAGAATACAGGGGGAAACGCCTTTTTCTCACGGTTAAAGTGCGAAGAGAATTCAGGAAACGGGGGATGACAATGACAAAGAGGTTTGCGGTGGCGACAAAAACCGGTTATCTGGTTGATGAGCATTTGGGACATGCGGGCGTGTTTGAAATCTATGAGACAGATGGGGTAAAGAGCAGAGAAGTTGCAAAAAGAGAGGTGTTACCCTTCTGTGGAGGGCCGGAGGATTGTCTGGAATTTGAAAAAAAGATAGAGAGAATTTCTTGTGTGCTGGAAGATTGTGATGGCATTGTTGCACTTATGGCGGGAATGCCGCCGGCGAGAGAACTTTACCGCAGAGGTCTTCCGGTGTACACAGTCAGTGAAAGTATAGGGGATGCATTGACAATGATATGGCGGGGAGAAGTCGCTCCCTGTTATCAAAATGAATAAAGCAGCATAAAAAGTATGCGGAAATGAGGATGAAAGAATGAGTGAGTTAAGACAAATTGCAATTTATGGTAAAGGTGGTATTGGAAAATCGACGACGACGCAAAATCTGACAGCCGGGCTGACGGAGCTGGGGAAAAAGGTAATGGTTGTCGGCTGTGATCCGAAAGCGGATTCAACAAGACTGCTTCTTGGCGGCCTGGCGCAGAAGACAGTGCTTGATACTCTTCGCACAGAAGGGGAAGATGTAGAATTGTCAGCAATTTTAAAAGAGGGATTTGGCGGAACGAAATGTGTGGAGTCCGGTGGTCCGGAGCCGGGTGTTGGCTGCGCGGGAAGAGGAATTATTACCTCGATTGGACTGCTGGAGCGATTGGGGGCATATACAGAGGATTTGGATTATGTCTTTTATGATGTCCTCGGAGATGTAGTCTGTGGCGGTTTTGCTATGCCAATTCGAGAGGGAAAGGCAAAGGAGATTTATATTGTAGCGAGCGGTGAGATGATGGCACTCTATGCGGCCAACAATATTTCGAAAGGTATTAGCAAATACGCAAATCGAGGGGGCTGTCGTCTCGGTGGAATTATTTGTAACAGTAGAAATGTGGACAGGGAGCAAGAGCTGCTTCGCGCATTTGCCAAAGAACTTGGAACCCAGCTTCTCTATTTTGTGCCGCGCGATAATATTGTGCAGCATGCGGAAATCAATAAGAAGACGGTAATCGCTTACAATCCGGAATCCAAGCAGGCACAGGAGTATCGCAATCTGGCACAGGCAGTGGAGGACAATAAGATGTTTGTCATTCCTAAGCCGATGACACAGGAGCGGTTGGAGGAGATTCTTCTCGAATACGGTCTGATGGATCAGATAAAAGACAATTACACCATTTAAAGTTGAGAAAGGAGGAGCAGATCATGAAACCAATTGATATTAATCAGTCAGAGGTAGCAATCAGAGAAATCCGATTGAATTCCATTACCAACTATTATGGTTCGGCCAAGGAACTGGTGAGGCAGTCACAGGAGGGCTGTTTAAAGGATAAAAAGAGATGTTTCAGCCAGTGTATTGGATGTAGCTCCGGCAATGCATTCTGCCAGTTGTCCGGTATTCGTGATGTAGCAGTGATTAACCACGCCCCGGCAGGCTGTAGTAATGATTTCTTTCAATTTGAATTTATTAACCGCGTCGGTTTTGAGGATCTGGGAATTACGGATTACCGCTCACATTTTTATAATACCAATTTTAAAGAAAAAAATACCGTCTTTGGGGGGACGGAAAAGTTAAAGAAAATTGCGAGAGAAATTTATGAGAGGGAACACCCGAAGGCAATTTTTATCACGACTTCCTGTGCGTCGGGAATAATCGGAGATGACGTGGACTCGGCGGCGGGAGAGTTAGAGGAAGAGCTGGGAATTCCAGTGACACCTTGTTACTGTGAAGGATTTCGCTCAAAGTTGTGGACGAGTGGTTTTGATGCAGCCTATCACTCTGTCTTAAAGGGCGTAATCAAGCCACCGAGGAAAAAGACAAATAAAGTCAATATTATTAATTTCTGGGGAAGCCATATTTTTGATGATTTGCTAAATGAACTGGGATATGAGGCGCAGTACATTGTGCCGTATTCCTCCTATGAAGAATTGGAGTATGTCTCGGAGGCGGCCGCGACCATTCAGATTTGCTCCACGCTTGGTTCCTATCTGGGCGCAGCACTGGAACAGCTCTACGGTGTGCCGGAAATCCGATTTGCTCCCGCATATGGAATTGAGGGAACGGATCGATGGATGCGTGAGGTCGGTCGGGTCCTTCACCGCGAGGAACAGATAGAGGAAATTATCAGCCGGCGCCACCGGGAGATTGAAGAACCGCTGAGAGAGTACAGGGAAAAATTAAAGGGAAAGAGGGCGTATCTGACAGCGGGGGCAGCGTATGGACATTCTCTCTCTGCGCTGCTCAAAGATTTGGGAATGATTCTGCTTGGCGCGTCGATTTATCACCACGATGCACATTATGATAATGGCGATATCAAGGCAGATGCCCTTGCTAATGTCATCGATATGTATGGTGACATTCCGAAATATCATGTCTGTAATAAGCAGACCTATGAGGTTGTCAATATTTTGAGTAAAATTGATGCGGACATTTTGATTTCACGTCATCCGGGAATTGTTGTCTGGGGAGCGAAGCTTGGTTTCCCGACCTTTATTGAAGATGACGAGCAATTGGCGTTTGGATATCAGGGAATTTTAAACTATGCGGAAAAAATTCTGGACACCCTTGAAACGATAGAATTCACAAAAAATATCCAGAAACACGCGAGAATACCATACACAAAATGGTGGTTAAAACAGAATCCGTTTACCGTATGGGACGAGGACGAAGGAGGTAGAGCAGCCAATGAGTGATTTTATTTCTTACCCTAAATTCAGTTGTGCACTGGGAGCACAGCAGACTGTTGTTGCTATCCCAAAGAGCGTTCCGATTCTACATTCGGGTCCGGGATGCAGCGGTAAAATATCCCAGCTTCTCGGACAGGGACAGGGGTATGCCGGGGGAAATACAATTCCCTGCACAAATGCAGATGCTAACGATGTCATTTTTGGAGGCGTTAAGGCACTGGATGAATTGATAAAAAATTCTTTCCGGATTATCGATGCGGAGTTGTATGTGGTGATGACCGGTTGTACTTCAGATATTATTGGAGATGATGTGCCGAGTGTGGTAAAACCGTATCAGGCACAGGATAAACCGATTGTCTATGTGGAGACAGGTGGTTTTAAGAGCAATAATTATGTCAGCCACAGTGTTGTGGTCAACGCAATTATCGACCAGTATGTAGATAAATACAAAGACAATAAAGGTGTGGAAAAAGGTCTGGTTAATGTCTTTGCATCAGTTCCGGATCAGGATCCGTACTGGGAGGGGAATCTGGAGGAAATCAAGCGCGTGCTGGAGGGAATCGGGCTCAAAGTAAATATTCTGTTCGGGATAAATTCAGCGGGTGTCAGCGAGTGGAAGAGGATTCCGAATGCGGAGTTTAATATTGTTGCCAGCGCGTGGGCAGGAATTGATATTGCCAAACATTTAGAGAAGAAATATGGGACACCGTATATACATTTTCCTTATTTCCCGGTTGGTGCGATTCAGACTTCCGATTTTTTGCGTCGGGTTGCACAGTACGCTCATCTGGACAATGAGGTGGTGGAGAGTTTTATAAAAAAGGAAGAAGACCGCTTTTATGTGTTTTTGGAACGTATGGCAGATTTTATTCTCGAATTTAAATATAATCTTCCAAGGCGTTTTTACAGTACGATTGATGCTAATTATTCCATCGGACTTTCCAAGTTTTTTGTCAATGAATTAGGGATTTTGCCGGGGGCTGTCTACATCGTGGATGACACACCGGAGGAATACCGGCAGAGGGTTTGTGATGAGTTGGAGCATGTGTCAGGTTATCGGAGCATACAGCCAGAATTTGAAATAGATGGGGAAAAGATTTTCCATGAGATATCTGACAGGGAAAAGCGTGAGCCTTATATCGTGGTGGGCTCTGCATGGGAGTCGATTCTCACGAAAGAAGATAACGCCGGATTTTTGGAAATCAGTGTGCCGACGCAGTACAAACTGAATTTGAACCGAACCTATGTCGGATACAACGGAGGGCTTCGAATTATTGAAGATGTTTACTCGGATGCCTTGTCAAAATACCGTTAGAGCATAAAAGAAAACGGTTATAGATTTATCCTATAACCAGCGATAGTTATATTCAATAAGATAATATGCATGATTGATGTTATAATGTAGGGAGTGGCATTTGAAATTGTGCAAGGAAGGGATATGGTACATATATGACAATACAACAAATCAATTATGTTCTGACAATATCCGATGAAGGTTCGATTAATAAGGCTGCCGAGAAACTATTTCTGACGCAGCCTTCTCTTACCAGTGCGGTGAAAGAACTGGAGGAGGAACTGGGAATTATTATATTTGAGAGAAGTAGAAAGGGTGTTGTCCCGACCAACGAAGGGCGGGATTTTCTCGCCAGTGTCAGACAGCTTTACCAGCAGTACGAGCTGATTAATGACAAATATAAAAATAAAGATATGTTGAAAAGGAAGTTCGGGGTGACGACGCAGCACTACTCCTTTGTGGTGCGCTCTTTTGTGGAGACAGTGAAAAAGTTTGACACATCGCTCTTTGAATTTTCTATTTTTGAGAGCAGAACAAAAGAAGTTATTCAGGATGTATATGAGTCACGGAGTGAAATCGGGATTCTTTTCCTTAACGATTATAATAAGAAAATAATCGGAAAATTTTTAAAAAATATGAATTTATCTTTCACGGAACTGATAAAATGTAATGCCTATGTCTATTTGTGGAACGGACATCCGCTTGCCAAAAAAAAGTCTATTTCCATAGATAATCTCGAAAAATATCCCTGTCTCTCCTTTGATCAGGGAAACGAGAGTTCGATTTATTTTGCGGAGGAAATCCTCAGTGATAATGAGTATCCGAGGAGTATCAAGACAAATGATCGGGCTACCATGCTCAATCTGATGAAAGGGTTGAATGCGTATACACTCTGCTCGGGAATTATTTCGGACGAACTCAATGGGGATGAGTATGTGGCAGTTCCCTTCGAAGAGGATTCAGAAAACAAAAACGGCGTGATGACAATCGGCTATATTGAGCGCAAACAGAGTATTCGCAGTGATGTGGGAGAAACCTTTATCGAAGAATTGAAAAATTATCTAAAAACCTGTGTCGGTGTGACAGAATAATAGTCGGAAAATCGATGCTTTTAATTCCTACTAAATCGATTGACATTATAGACAAATGGTGCTAAGATGTAACTATTCGTATGTGGGAATGATAATTTTTGTGGAGCGAAGGTTATTTCGAATCCATTAAAGAAATGAGGTGGCTTCATGACTGCTGAGACAATCAATGAGGCAATATATGAGAGATACATAAGACCGACAAAGAGAAAAAAGACTGAAAGTGTCGGCTTAGAATTTGAGTTCCCAATTATAAATACCAAGGGCAATCCGGTTGATTTTCAGGCTGTTCACAGCGTAACGGATGAATTTATTAAAGAATTTTCATTCCGGAGTGTGCTGCGTGATGATGATGGCTATATTTACTGGGCGGGAAGCGATGAAAATAATGACAGCCTTTCCTACGACTGTAGTTACAACACGCTGGAGTTTTCTTTTGGTACAGAGTCGGATATCGCCGTGCTTCAGGAACGTTTTGCGAACTACTATCGTTCAATTCAAAAGGCACTTCAGAGCCATGACCACATGATTACCGGCATGGGGATTAATCCGGGTTATGGTGTTAATCACAATGTGCCGGTTGTCAATGAGAGATACCGCATGCTGTTTCACCATTTGTGTTCCTATGAAAATTACGGCAAAGAGATTTTGTTTCACGACCATCCGAATTTTGGACTCTTTTCCTGTGCCAGTCAGGTGCAGCTGGATGTAGAAGAGGAAAATTTGGTGGAGGTACTCAACACCTTTACGAAACTGGAACCGTTGAAGGCGCTGCTGCTCGCTAACTCCATCTGGGCGGAGGATGCGAACGAATTTTTGTGCAGCCGGGACTATTTTTGGAGAAACAGTCTTCATGGTCTGAACCGCCACAATGTGGATATGTATGAGTTGAGTTTTGAATCAATTGAAGAGATTATTTTATATATAAGAAGTATGAGTTTATACTGTGTTCAGCGGGATGGACGGTACATCAATTTTTCTCCGATGGCATTGACAGACTATTTTACAGCTGATAGTATTGAAGGTGATATTTTTGAAAATGGAGCTTACAAGCGGGTAAAATTTCAGCCGGAAATATCGGATTTGGAACATCTTCGATCCTTTAAGTTTGAGGATCTGACTTTCCGTGGCACCGTAGAATTCCGGAGTGTGTGTGAGCAGCCGGTGAGTGAGATTATGGCTTCGGGGGCGCTGCATACGGGGCTGATGGAAAATTTGCATTCGTTGACTTATACATTAGAAAACGATCATGTGATTTATCATAAAGGATACAATGCGTCCGAGTTGAGAAGGCAGTTTGTCATGACAGATCTGCCAGACATTTATGACAAAAAAGAGTTGTCAGAGCTGTTGATTAAGATTCTGGATCTGGCGTCGGATGGGCTTAAGATTCGGGCAAAGGGGGAAGAAAAATTCCTCGCTCCGCTCTATGAGAGAGCGGAACAGTTGATGAGTCCTGCAAGGCAGATGAAACAGGCGCTTCAAAGCGGGGAATCCATGCAGGATTATATCTATAAATATGGAGAGTGTGTATGATACATATTGAAAATCAATCTGTCAGAGAACATATTTTAGATGGCAATTTTGGCCTTGAGAGGGAGAGCCTCCGCGTGTTGGGGGATGGCAGTTTTTCTCATACCGCCCACCCGTTTCCGGAAGATGAGCACATTGTCCGGGATTTTTGTGAGAATCAGGTAGAGATTAACACCGGTGTTCATAAGAGCGTGCAGGGGGCGATGGAGGAATTAAAGAGACATCACCGTCGTCTGGTTGAGAAACTGGATGCGCTCCCGGAGAGGGAATTTCTCTGGCCGTTTTCTAATCCGTCGTATATTAAAGATGAGAAGGATATTCCGGTAGCTGAATTTGAGGGCGCTCTCCGGAACAAAACGATTTACCGGGATTATTTGTCGGGGAAATATGGGCGATATAAGATGACCTTTTCCGGAATTCATTTTAATTTTTCCTTTTCTGATGAAATGCTGCGAAAGGATTTCGAATTGAGTGGCGGGGAAGATTTTTCGGCTTATCGGGATTCCTTGTATTTGAATCTCGCCAAGGGGCTTGCCGAGTACGGCTGGATTCTCGTGGCGGTGACGGCGGCGAGTCCTGTCTTTGACATGTCTTTTGTGGAGAGCGGAAAAATGGGCGAAACTATTTTTTCCGGGCTGGCGTCAATTCGCTGTAGTGAACTCGGGTATTGGAATGATTTTGTGCCGATATTTGATTATACAAACTTATATTCCTATGTGGAGAGCATCCAGAAATGTGTGGAGGAAGGCTGGCTCAATGCGCCGTCGGAACTCTATTATCCGATTCGCTTAAAATCAGAGGGGGAGAATAATCTGGACGTTCTCCTGCAAAAAGGTGTGAACCATATTGAACTTCGCATGATTGATTTGAATCCACTCACAGAGTGTTATCTGGATGCGCGGGACATTGAATTTGCTCATCTGCTGATGGTCTGGATTTGTGCGGGTACCCCGAAGGAAATGAACGGAAAAGAGCAGATTCGCGCCACACAGAATTTTAAGAGAGCGGCACACTATGATTTGCGAACGGTGAATTATGTGGCGAGAGATGGATTTGCAGTAACGATGCAGGAGGCCGGCAAACTGCTGATTGAGCAGATGAAGCGATTTTTTGCAGATTATCCGGCTTCTGTGACAGAAGTGCTGGATTATGAATATGATAAATTTATCGACGGCTCTAAGCGGTACGCATGGCAGGTCCGCACGGAGTACGGTGAGAATTTTGTAGAAAAAGGAATGGAAATGATACAGGGGAGGTGACAGACTATGTGTGAATTGTTTGGAGTGAGCGGTGTGAAAAAAAGTGACTGCCGCCGGTTTCTTCGGGAATTCTATTCACATGGCCGGGAACATCCGCACGGCTGGGGAATTGCGCTTATTGAGGGCAATAGTGTGAGAATGCGCAAAGAACCGGTCTGCTCTCTGGAGAGCACATTTTTGAAAAAACGGTTGTCATCACCGATACGATCAAACTTATTGTTGGCGCATATCCGGCTTGCTACCAAAGGAAGTATTGAGTACAAAAACACGCATCCATTTATATTAGCGGACAATTCAGGAAGAACATGGACATTAGAGCACAACGGAACCATATTTGAGAGCGGAGTATTGTCGGGGTATGTACGCAGACAGGACGGGAGTACAGACAGTGAGCGAATTTTGTGCTATCTGGTTGACCGGATGAACCGGGCAATACAGAAAAAAAAGAGGAGGCTGACAGATGAGGAGAGAGCACAGGTTGTGGAAGATGTTATTTTTACGGTGACGCCGGAGAATAAAGTGAACCTTATTGTCAGCGATGGTGAACTTCTCTATGTACACACGAATTACAAGGGAAGCCTGCACAGGCACGAGGATGAGGAGCGGGTTGTCTTCTCTACAAAGCCATTGACGGAGAATCATTGGGAAGAACTTGCGCTGAATACACTTTATGTGTACCGGAAAAACGTACTGATATATGAGGGAATTCCCCACACCAACGAATTCTTTGACAGCGAGGAAAAAATGAGGTTTTTGTTTCTTGACTTCGCAGAAATGTAAGAGAATCGGCTATAGGCTCAGGCTATAACCGGTTCTCTTTATTTTTTATTGTACAAACGGGTAAAAACCATATATAATGGAAGTTAAGACGTCAAATGATGAGAAAGAATGGGGGATTTATATGAAAATATCAGAAATTCAAGAAAAAAAGAAAAAGAGTTTATCGTTTGAAATCTTTCCACCAAAGAAAGATAAAGAATTAGAGAATATAGATGAGACACTGTCGGTTTTGTGTGAACTCAAACCGGATTTTATCAGTGTTACATTCGGTGCGGGCGGGAGCGCCAATTGCAACCGGACGATTGAACTTGCCAAAAAGATAAAGAATGAATACCATGTCGAGCCGGTGGTACATTTGACCTGTCTGCATTATGGCAAAAAAGAAATAGACGAATTTGCCAGAATTCTCACAGAAGAAGGACTTGAGAACGTACTTGCTCTCCGCGGAGACAGAAATCCGAATATTCCGGAGAAGGATGACTTTAAACACGCCTCAGATTTGATTTCCTATTTAGAGACTAAAGGAGATTTTTGTTGTCTGGGTGCCTGCTATCCGGAGGTGCACCCGGAATCCGAGGATAGGGTAAGTGAGATCAGAAATCTCAAGACCAAAGTAGATGCCGGAGCAGAACTCCTTTTGTCACAGTTGTTTTTCGACAATGAAATATTCTTCCGTTTTCGTGATGAGTGTAGAATGGCAGACATCAATGTACCACTGATTCCGGGGATTATGCCAGTCATCAATGCATCTCAGATCAAGCGGATGGTGACAATGTGCGGAGCCAGCTTTCCGGAACGCTTCGAGAAAATTATACATAAGTATGAAGATAATAAAAAAGCACTTTTTGATGCCGGCATGTCATACGCAATTAGCCAGATCATTGACCTGCTCGTCAGCGACATCGAAGGCATTCACCTCTACACCATGAACAATCCTCTCGTCGCACGGAAAATCTGTGCAGGGATTCGAAATATTATTTAGAACCAGCACCCCACAGAAAAAAATAAACCGGCAGGAAACAAGCTTGCTTGCTTCCTGCCGGTTTATTTTTTTCTGTGGGGCGGACAAGACGCGAAGCGTCTCTGTTCGCCTTAATGAGAACTCGCGGAGCGAGTGCGAATTAAGGTGCTGGTTCGAGAAGGGGATTGCGGTATAATTGTGACAGGTCGAACAAATCCAGTAAAATCAAGGGTTTGCGAGGCTTAGTCCCATGACGGTTTTGTGATGGACCGTAGATTGTGATTGAGTAAATTTGTAAAACTGAATACCACTCCACAACATACCGTCTGGAGAAAGTATCTGATGAAACATTACGGATGATTTTCAGACGGTCTGACAGGAGTGGCGGGCGATAAGCCTGTGGGATTGATTAGGATAGGACTGTATCAATCTGCTATGAGAAGTTATCAGCGAAAGCGGATACTTTGATGGTGGAGTGTGCAGTCCTTTTTCTTTTTGCAATATCCGGACGGCTACCGGGCAGGTCAGTCCCATATTCGGGGAAAGGAGTTGATGGGGAGCAATATTAGAGATGTCAGGAGAAAAATAACGGAAGATGAAAGAGAGGGATTCACACATGGATAATTTACAAAGGATTTATGAGAAGTTTGACGAGCTGGGTGTGGATGGCAACCTGATGGATCTGATCAATGCGTTCCAGAGTGATTCCACCGGGGCGGCATATCTTGACGGTGTGAGGTTCGGCATGAGGTTCTTTCTGGAGTGCGTGATGAATGATTGAAAAGAGCATGAAAAACGGCAGAAGATAAGATGGAATAAGGCAACCTATATCACTTGAGGACAGATCCGATACGGACGAGGTACAGATTTCGTGTTTCCACCCATAGAGGAGTGAAGTCAAGGTCATAGAGGTTTTTTGTGATTCCCATAGAGGTGTCATAGAGGATTTCTAATTTCCCATGTAGGACGTGCCTGTGTCTGGTGGTAAAGGAGATTCCTCATATTTACTGATACAACTGCTCAGGAAAAGGCGAAAGACCTATGTAAGTCTAATACAAACCTATGAGGATGATGGAAAAATCCTGTGCAAGCCTAATACAAACCTAAGAGGAAAATGGGGAAATCCTATGCAAGCCTCATAAATCCTCATAGGAAAAAAGCGGGATTCCTATAACATTCCTATGCCACTCCTATAACATTCCTATATCACTCCTATAACAGAATGGGCAGATTCCT